>NZ_JAGPXV010000023.1:0-21594 GCF_018070405.1 Micromonospora sp. D75 | reverse complement strand
CGGCGGTCGTCGGCCTGCTCGTGGTCGCGGTGCTGCCGGGCGACCCGGCGAGCCTGAGCTGGCTCGCCGCGGCGGTCCAGTTGGTGATCGGCGGGGCGGCGATCGGCGCCACCTACCTCGGGCTCGCCATGGTGCTGCGGATCGGCGAGATCACCGAGGTGGTCGGGATGGTCCGGCGGCGCCTCGGGCGTTGACCCCCTCGGTGACCGACGGTGAACGAGGATCACCAGGCTGGGGATACGGCTGTGGATAACTTGGAATTCCCCCGTCCACTGGGCCTCTCGGCCTGTGGACAACCAACCGTACGGACGAGGGAGCGCAGGCCGGGAAGGGGAAAACCTCCCCGTCGCCGCACCGGTACGCCCCTGTGCCACCTCGTTGCCGTCAACCTCTAGATTGGCGGTGCGTGTCCGGCTCGCCCGCCGGGTGGGCGGGCGACCCGGCCGGGAGCCCGTGGCGACTGGCCTTCCGGCCGGTCACAGCGGGAAGATGACATGTCGGAGAACCGGGCATCCCGGGTAAGGTCGCTCTCGACGGGTACGACCGGGATCGACGCGGCGTCGAGACCGCGGCCGTTCCACCGAAGGCAGAGCGGGAAGCCACATGCCCAGCAGCACGGGTCCATCGATCGACGCGATCACCGAGGGAGGACGGGTGACCCAGGTCGGCGAGGGTCAGGAAGCGGAGGAGACCTCTCCTGCGGTCGTGACCTTCGGTGCTCCCACGGTCGGTGAGCTGCTCGCCGAGCGGTACGAACTGGTCGACCACATCAACAACGACAGCGCGGGCCGGCTGGTCTGGCGCGGTGTCGACGTGGTGCTCCGCCGTCCCGTCGCGGTGGTCCTCCGCTACCCGGGTGGCGACTCCGCCACCGAGATGCTTCAGGCCGCGGTCGCCGCGAGCCGCGTCATCCACCCCAACCTGGTCGGCGTCTACGACGCGATCGACGAGGACGACCGCGCCTACGTGGTCCGCGAGTGGGTGGACGGGCAGTCGCTGCGCGAGATGGTCGCCGCCGACGGGCCGCTCGACCCGGCTCGGGCCACGGCGATCGGCAACGCCGTCGCGAGCGCCCTCGCCGCCGTACACGCCACCGGCATGGTGCACGGCAACCTGCACCCCGGCACGGTGATGATCAGCGACGACGGCCGGGTGGTGCTCGCCGACGCGCGTACCGACGGGGCGGACAGCCAGCAGAACGACCTGCGCGCGGTCGGTGGGGTGCTCTACTTCGCCCTGACCGGGCACTGGCCGCACGGCGAGGCCCCGCTGCACGGCGCCACCGCCGGGCACGGCCGCGCCGCCCTGCCGGACGCGGTCCGCGACGCCGCCGGCGCCATCGCCGCGCCCCGGCAGGTGCGTGCCGGCGTGCCGGCGTACCTCGACGACCTGACCATGGACCTGCTCGACCGGGAGATCGACCCGCCGGCGTCGGACGTGCTGGCCGCCGAGCTGAGCCGGCTCGACATCCCGGCCGACGAGCAGTTCCTGGAGCAGGCCGGGCCGCTGCGTTTCACCGCCGAGCCCGGCGAGGAGCCCTCGCCGCTGGCCGCGGCCGGCGGGCGCAAGGTCGCCATCGGCATCGCCGGCATGCTGGCTGTCGCCCTGGTCGGGCTGCTCATCGGCATCAACGCGCTCGGCGGTGGCGACGACGGCGACAAGGAGCCGGTCGCCCAGCCGTCGAACAGCGCGCCGGCCAGCGCCGGTGGTGGCGACGAGCCCGCAGCGCAGGTCCGCAAGCTCACCATCCAGGACGTACGGATCATCGACCCGGACGGCGATCGCGCGGAGGTGCGCAACGCCGAGAAGGTCATCGACGGCGACGACGACGAGGGCTGGGAGACCAACACCTACCGGACGAACGCCAAGTTCGGCGGCCTCAAGAAGGGCATGGGCGTCTGGATCGACCTGGGTGCCCCGCACTCGGTCAAGCAGCTGGAGGCGACGCTGTCGGCCACCGGCGCCACCGTCGAGCTGCGTACCGGTGCCCGCGGCGACTTCCCGTCCACCTCCGCCGGCGACAAGCAGCTGGTGAACGCCTACTCCACGGTGGTCGGGCCGGCGAACGAGAACGGCGGCACGAAGATGATCTTCGACGCCTTCCAGCCGGACCAGAAGTACCAGTACCTCCTCTTCTGGATCACCAAGCTGCCGGTGAAGGACAACGGCAGCACCTGGAAGCTCGGCGTCCAGGAGATCACGGTCCAGGGCTCGTGACCCGTCGGCCGCGCCCGCCGCGCCACCTCCGCCGGACGTGGTGATGGCGGAACGCGACGACCCGCAGCCCGGCCGCTCCGACCTGGACCTGCTCCGGGCCCACGTGGCGGGCGACCGGGACGCCTTCACCGAACTGTTCCAGCGGCACCGCGACCGGCTCTGGGCGGTCGCCCTGCGTACGATCGGCGACCGCGAGGAGGCGGCCGACGCCCTCCAGGACGCCATGCTCTCCGCCCACCGCGCCGCCGCCCGGTTCCGGGGCGACTCGGCGGTCACCACCTGGATGCACCGGATCGTGGTGAACGCCTGCCTGGACCGGATCCGGCGGCGGCAGACCCACGCCACCGTCCCGCTGCCGGACGGGACGCACACCGACGGCGAACCGGGCCGGCACACCGGCGGGCGGGAACCGGCCGCACCGGCACACGACCACGACACCGCGCTCGTGGTCCGGCAGGCTCTCGCGGCGCTACCGGCCGAACAGCGGGCCGCGCTGGTCCTGGTGGACGTGCAGGGCTATCCGGTCGCCGAGGTGGCCCTGATGCTCGGCGTCGCCGAGGGGACCGTGAAGAGCCGGTGCGCCCGGGGCCGGGCGAGGCTCGCCGTCCTGCTCGGGCACCTGCGGACCGGTTCCGACTCCCCTGCGGCCGACGTGCCGCGGGTCACCTCCGGGAACCGGCGGGGCCCCGAGGGCGTCGGATCCTCGTCGGGAGCGTCCCGTCAGGCCGTCAGCCAGGAGGAGCCGTGACTTCCCGGGAGTTCAGCGAGGTCGATCACGACCTGCTCGCCGACTACCTCGGCGGGGCGCTGGACGGCACCCCCGAGCAGGCGACAGTGGCCCGGCTGGTCGAGCAGGACCCGGCATGGCGGGTCGCGTACGAGACGCTCGCCGAGGCGGTCGACCTGGTGCACGCCGACCTGGCCGGCTGGGCGGCGGCGCCCACGCCGGAGATGCCCGTGGCGGTGACCGACCGGATCACGGCGGCACTCGCCGGGGCCGGACCGGGCGCGCTGCGCGACGGTACGCCCGTCGTACCGGCTCAGGCCGGCGGCGCGGCCCGCCCGCCCGGCGCCGCGTCGCGTCCCGAACGGCACAGCGGCCCCGGTCGTCGTCCCCGGCGCTGGGCCCGGATCGCCGGGCCGGTGGCCCTGGCCGCGGCCTCGGTCGCGGCGGTGGGGCTCGGCGTCGGCCGGCTGGCCGACCCGGGCGACGGCGGTACGGCCGACCGGGCGGCCGGGGAGGCGGCGCCGATGGCCGCCGCGCCGTACCGGACCACCGGACCGGCGCTGCGCAGCGGCACCGACTGGACCCCGGAACGCCTCGCCGCCGCCCGCGTGCCCACCGGGGCGAAGTCGACGCCGCAGGACATGGCCGCTCCGTCCGGCGCGGCGCGGGAGAACGGCCCGGAGACGCCGCTGTACAGCGACAAGTACCGCGCCGGGGGGTTCGCCGGGCTGGACCGGCTGACCCGGCCGGACACGCTCGGCGCGTGCCTCACCGCGATCGGCGCGGAGCACGGCGCCACCCCGCTCACCATCGACATGATCGACTACGCCCGGTACCAGGGCGCTCCGGCGCTCGTGGTGACGTTCGCCGACGCGACCGGCGCCCGCTGGGGCTGGGCGAGCGGGCCGGAGTGCGGCGTGCCCGGGTCCGGCGCGGACACGCGCTTCCGTACGCGGGTAGGGTGAAAACGCGGTCATCACGCGTGTCCCGCCACGTGACCTGACCCACCGGATGACCGGCTCGGGAATCCCCGCTTCGTACGATGACGTTCTGCAAGTCAGGCGCCGGCGCCGCTGAGCCGTCGGCACTCGGGATCGACATCGGTGCGGCCGGTGACGAACACACACATCGGGAGACGGCAGTGGACGAGGTCCGCAACCTGATCATCATCGGCTCCGGTCCGGCCGGCTACACGGCTGCGGTCTACGCCGCACGCGCCAACCTGAAGCCGCTGGTGATCGAGGGCGTGCAGTCGGGTGGCGCGCTGATGACCACCACCGAGGTGGAGAACTTCCCCGGCTTCGCCGACGGCATCCTCGGGCCCGAGCTGATGGACAACATGCGCAAGCAGGCCGAGCGTTTCGGCGCCGAGTTCCTCACCGACGACGTGACCCGGGTCGAGCTGAAGGACACCGGCGAGATCGGCTCCGACGCGGTCAGCACCGTGTGGGTGGGCGAGACCGCGTACCGCGCCCGCGCCGTCATCCTCTCCACCGGCTCCGCCTGGCGGCCGCTCGGCGTGCCGGGCGAGCAGGAATACCTCGGCCACGGGGTGTCGTCCTGCGCCACCTGTGACGGCTTCTTCTTCCGCAACCAGCACATCGTGGTGGTCGGCGGCGGCGACTCGGCGATGGAGGAGGCCAGCTTCCTCACCCGGTTCGCCGAGTCGGTGACGATCCTCCACCGCCGCGACTCGTTCCGCGCCAGCAAGATCATGGCGGACCGGGCGCTGAGCAACGAGAAGATCAAGGTCGAGTGGAACACCGTGGTCGAGGAGATCCTCGGCGACGACGGCAAGGTCAACGGCGTACGGGTGCGCAACGTGCACACCGGCGAGAGCAAGGTGCTCGACGTCACGGGCGTGTTCGTGGCGATCGGGCACGACCCGCGCAGTGAGCTGTTCCGCGGCCAGGTGGAGCTCGACGACGAGGGGTACGTGAAGGTCGAAGCGCCGAGCACCCGTACCAGCGTGCCGGGCGTGTTCGCGGCCGGTGACGTGGTCGACCACACCTACCGGCAGGCCATCACGGCGGCCGGCACCGGCTGTGCCGCCGCGCTGGACGCCGAGCGCTTCATCGCCACCATCCAGGGCTGAGAGTTCGACGAGCAAGGTTCGGAGGAGGAGAGTTCATAGTGGGAGCAACCAAGGCGGTCACTGACGCGAGTTTCGTCAGCGACGTGCTGCAGTCCGACAAGCCGGTCCTGGTGGACTTCTGGGCGGAGTGGTGCGGCCCGTGCCGCAAGGTCTCGCCGCTGCTGGAGGAGATCGCCGGCGAGATGAAGGACCAGGTCACCATCGTCAAGCTCAACATCGACGAGAACCCGGAGACGGCGCGCGCCTACCGGGTCATGTCGGTGCCGACGCTGACGATCTTCAAGAACGGCCAGCCCGTGCAGTCGATCGCCGGCGCCAAGCCGAAGGGCGAGTTGCTCAAGCTCATCGAGTCGGCGCTCTGAGCCGTACCGGCAGCGCCGGAACCCCCGTCACCCCGCCCGGGTGACGGGGGTTCCGGCTTTCCTGACCTGCATGAACACGAACCCGCCGGGTACCGGTCACGGTACGCTCCGTAAGCATCTCGTCGGAGTTCCGGTCCTGCCAACGTCCGTGCATAGGGGGTCGTCGTGCATCCGATCCGACCCGGTGACCAGGGACCGGCGGTGGCCGAGATCCGTACCGTCCTCGTCGGCCTGGAGCTTCTTCCCGCCGAGGGCGGAGGCGACGACTACGACGCCGAGACCGAACGCGCGGTCCGGGCGTTCCAGCAGTCCCGCGGCCTCAGCGTCGACGGGCGCGTCGGCGCCGAGACCTGGCGGGCGCTGGACGCGGCCCGCTGGCGGTTCGGCGCCCGCGCGCTCTTCCACGCCGTGCCCGAGCCGATCACCGGCGAGGACGTCCGCTCGCTCCAGGAACGCCTCCTGGAGATGGGGTACGACGTGGGGCGCGCCGACGCCATCTACGGCATCCGCACCTCCCGCGCGGTGGCCCAGTTCCAGCGGGAGATGGGGCTGAAACCGGACGGCTCGTGCGGGCCGCACACCGTCAACGCGCTGCGCCGCCTCGGCCGCAAGGTGGTCGGCGGACGCCCGCAGTGGCTGCGCGAGTCCGACGCCATCCGGCAGGCCGGGCCGGAACTGGTCGGGCGGACCGTGGTGATCGACCCGGGGCACGGAGGCACCGATCCGGGCGTGGTGGTGCCCGACGGCCCGCTGCACTGGACCGAGGCGGACCTCGTGCACGACCTCGCCAGCCGGCTGGAGGGGCGGCTCGCCGCGGCCGGCGTACGGGTGCAGCTGACCCGGGGCCCCGCGCCCGCGAGTTGCCTGCCCGACGCGGACCGGGCCCAGCTCGCCAACTCCCTCGGCGCCGACGTGTTCATCTCGCTGCACACCGACCACCACGCCAACCCGGCCGCCGAGGGGGTCGCCACCTACCACTACGGCACCGACAACGGCGTCACGTCGGCGACCGGCGAACGTCTGGCCGGGCTGGTGCAGCGGGAGATCGTGGCCCGCACCGGGCTGCGTGACTGCCGTACCCACGCCAAGGCGTGGGAGCTGCTCCGGCTCACCCGGATGCCCGCGGTACGCGTCGAGGTCGGCTACCTGACCTCGCCGGACGACCGGGCCCGGCTGGTCGACCCCCGGTTCCGGGACCGGGTGGCCGAGGCCATCGTCGCCGCGGTGCAGCGGATGTACCTGCCGATCGAGCGCGACGTGCCGACCGGCTCGATCGACGTGACCGAACTGCGGGCGGCACTCGCCGCCGGCACCGTCGTCGACTGATCCCCGCTCAGCTGGTCGAGCGGGTGGCCGGCGCCGGGCGGACCGGCCGCAGCAGCGTCTCCGGGCTCATCGAGCCGAGCAGCTTCTCCAGCGCGTACTCGACGTCCGACTTCCAGCTCAGCGCCGTCCGCAACTCCAACCGCAGGCGCGGGTAGCGCGGGTGCGGCCGGACCGTCTTGAAGCCCACCGAGAGGAAGAAGTCGGCGGGTGCCACGCAGGCGCGGGCCGGGTCGTCCGCGTCGTCGCCGAACTTGGCGTCCCCGAACGCCTCGATCGCCTTGATGCCGCGCTTGGTCAGGTCGCGGGCCACGCCCTGGACCAGCATCCGGCCCAGGCCGCCGTCGGCGAAGGCGGGCACCACGTGCGCCGTCATCAGCAGCGCCGCGTCCGCCGAGACCGGCGAGGTGGGAAACGCCATCGAGCGCGGGACGTACGCCGGCGGCGCGTACATGACGAAGCCGGCCGGCATCCCGTCGACGTAGACGAGCTTGCCGCAGGAACCCCACTCCAGCAGCGTCTGGGAGACCCACGCCTCCTTCTCCAGGCCCGGGTCACCTGCTGCGCAGGCCCGCTCCGCGGAGACCGGATCCAGCTCCCAGTAGACGCAGCGCCGGCACGATCGAGGCAGGTCCTCCAGCGTGTCCAGGGTCAGGCTGACCAGACGTCGCGACATGAGCGCACCCCACCAATAGGCTCGGAGCGCCGGTTCCTCCCGCGCCCTCCTGCTCCCGACGAGCGATCGTACGCCCCTGTCCGGCGGTACGGGAGGGAACGCGTGAACCCCCGCCCGGACGGCCGAGTGGCGGGTCCGGGATGTGGACGTGTCCACACGGCCGGTGCCGCTACCGTCACCGGGGACTACGATCGACCAACCGGCCCTCGCCGCCAATGGATGTCGGCATCGCGGGTACCACACCGGGCGGCAGCCCCGCCGACACCCGATCGAGGTGATGTCATGACCGGCACGACGCTCGACGACTACACCGACAGGTACGCCCGGCGCGTCCGCGGGATGACCGCCTCGGAGATCCGGGCGCTCTTCGCGGTGGCCAACCGGCCGGAGGTCGTCTCGCTCGCCGGTGGGGCACCCTACATCGCGGCGCTGCCGCTCGACGCGGTCGGCGAGATGCTCGGCCGGCTCGGCTCCGAGCACGGCGCCACCACCCTCCAGTACGGCGTCGGCCAGGGCGCCCCGGAGCTGCGTGAGCGGATCTGCGAGGTGATGTCCCTCTCCGGGATCGACGCCTCGTGCGGCGCCTCCCCGGAGGACGTGGTCGTCACCGTCGGCGGCCAGCAGGCCCTCGACCTGGTGGCCCGGCTCTTCCTGGACCCGGGTGACGTGGTGCTCGCCGAGGGGCCGACGTACGTCGGCGCGCTCGGGGTGTTCCAGGCCGCCCAGGCCCAGGTGGCCCACGTGCCGATGGACGACGAAGGGCTCATCCCGGAGGCGCTGGAGGTGGCCATCGCCGACCTGGCCCGGGCCGGCCGCCGGGTGAAGTTCCTCTACACCATCCCCACCTACCAGAACCCCGCCGGCGTGACGCTGAGCGAGGAGCGGCGCGAACGGGTGCTCGACATCTGTGAGCGCGCCGGGCTGCTCGTGGTGGAGGACGACCCGTACGGTCAGCTCGGCTTCGAGGGCGAGGCGCCCCGGCCGCTGCGGGCCCGGCGGCGCGAGGGGGTCTTCTACCTGAGCACGTTCTCCAAGACGTTCGCGCCGGGCCTGCGGGTGGGCTGGATCCTGGCCCCGCACGCGGTCCGCGACAAGCTGGTCATCGCCAGTGAGGCGCAGATCCTCTGCCCGAGCGCCTACGCCCAGTCGGCCGTCTCCACGTACCTCGGCACCATGCCCTGGCGGCAGCAGCTCAAGGTCTACCGCGAGATCTACCGCGAGCGCCGGGACGCGCTGCTCGACGCGATGGCCGACCTGATGCCGGAGGGCACCACCTGGACCAGGCCGCAGGGCGGCCTGTTCGTCTGGGCGACGCTGCCCGACGGGCTCGACTCCAAGGCGATGATGCCGCGGGCAGTGGCCGCCCGCGTCGCGTACGTGCCGGGAACCGGCTTCTACGCCGACGGCACCGGCGCCGGGAACATGCGGCTGAACTTCTCCTTCCCGACGCCGGAGCGGATCCGCGAGGGTGTCCGCCGGCTGGCCGGGGTGATGGAGCAGGAGATCTCGATGCGGAAGGTCTTCGGCGCGGTCGGCGGTGCCGGACCCCGCCGACGCCAGGGCGGCTCGGACGCGCCCGGTCCCGACTTGGCATGATGCCCGCATGTCCGACAGCCCTGCCGCACCGCCTCCCGTGACCGGATCCGCCGTCGACGAGCTGCACGTGCTCGTACTCGCCGGTGGCCTCTCCTACGAGCGGGACGTCTCGCTGCGGTCGGGCCGCCGGGTGCTCGACGCGCTGCGCGCGGTCGGCGTGCAGGCGGAACTGCGCGACGCCGACGTGGCGTTGCTGCCCGCGCTGACCGCCGACCCGCCGGACGCGGTGGTGATCGCCCTGCACGGCGCCACCGGCGAGGACGGTTCGCTGCGCGGCGTGCTCGACCTCTGGGACGTGCCCTACGTCGGCTGCGACGCCCGGTCGTCCCGGCTCGCCTGGGACAAGCCGTCGGCGAAGGCGGTGCTGCGCGAGGCGGGCATCCCGACGCCCGACTGGGTGGCGTTGCCGCACGACCGTTTCTCCGAGCTGGGCGCGGTCGCCGTCCTGGACCGGATCGTCGACCGGCTCGGGCTGCCGCTGATGGTCAAACCGGCGCAGGGCGGCTCCGGACTGGGCGCCGCCGTGGTCCGGGAGGCGGCGTCGCTGCCGGCCGCCATGGTGGGTTGTTTCGCGTACGACCAGACCGCACTCGTGGAGCGCTACGTGCCCGGAATGGACGTGGCGGTCTCCGTGCTCGACCTCGGCAAGGGCCCGCAGGCCCTGCCCCCGGTCGAGATCGTGCCGCGCAACGGCGTCTACGACTACGCGGCCCGCTACACCGCCGGCCGTACCACCTGGCACGCGCCCGCCCGGCTCGACGCCGCGACGACAGCCCGGGTGACCGAGGTGGCGCTCGCCGCGCACACCGCGCTCGGCCTGCGCGACGTGTCCCGGGTCGACCTGATCGTCGACGCCGGCGGTGACCCGCACGTGCTGGAGGTGAACGTCTCCCCGGGCATGACCGAGACGTCGCTGCTGCCGCTGGCGATCCAGGCGGCCGGGCTGGACTTCGGCCGGGTGCTCGGCACGCTCGTGACCCGGGCCGCCGCCCGCCGCTGAGGTCAGCCCTCCCGGGTACGCCCCGCCCGCGGCTGGTCGTCCTCGACCACGTCCTCGGCCTCGCCCGCAGTCGGGGCGTCCCCGGTCTCCTGCTCCTCGGCCGCCTCGGATCCGTCCTCCGGCTCCGGGTCGTCGACCGACGGGCCCGCGGAGGGGTCTGAGACGCCCCCTGCCGCCTCGGACTCCGGGATCTCGTCCGCAGCCTCGATCACTGATGCGGGCTCGTCCTCGGGCTCCTCAGCGGCGTCCGCAGCCGAGGCCGGGGCAAAGCTCGACGGGGCCTGCCACTGGATGCGCGGCGGCTCGGCGAGCGGCCGGCCACCGAACTCGGCGAGCCACGCGGCCACCAGGGCCAGATTCTCCCGCCACTTGTCCTCGGAGATGGGGGGCAGGATCGAGTCCCACAGCGACAGGAACGTGCCGCGCAGTTGCAGCCGCCCGTACGGCCGGGCCAGGAACCACAGGTGCAGGTGCGCGGAACCGTCGCCCCAACGATTCACGTGGACCCGGGCCACGCCGTCGAGCGACCGGACGGCCCGCTCCAGGCGCACGGTCATCACGCCCAGCTCGGCGGCGAGCAGATTCGGCAGGTCGCCCAGATCCAGGTGGGACCGGGACTCCAGGATCAGGACCATCGGCAGACCGGTGGGCCGGTCCATGGCACGGACCCGCCACCGCTCACCGACCCAGATGTACGCCTCGTCGGGCGCATTGCAGGCGGTGCACTCCCGGTCCGCCTCGCCACGGCGGGGAGGTTCGAACGGTACGGGCTCGTCGAGCTGCTTGACGCGGAGATCGCCCTCGAAGGGAAAGGACGGCCACTGGGTGAAGTCTGGAACTGAGGGAGGGGTGTCCGGCACGACGCTGACCCTAACCGAGTTGGCGACGCCTGTCCCTACCCGTTCCACTGGCCGCGCACAGGTTGTCCACCACGTTGTCCACAGGGTGCCGAGATCACCAGTACGGTGCGTCATCCACTGCTCAGCAAGGGTTTCCGCGCTTCGTTTCACGTGAAACGAGACGAGCCTGTGGACAACTGCTGTGGATAACTGGAGGGCGTGCGATCCGTTCTTCCAACGATCGGGCGCGCGATCCGTACCGGGTTCGGGAAGGGCTTCTTGCGGTCGGTTTCACGTGAAACGACGGCGGTCGGATCGTCCGTGGTTCCACGCCGGTCCTCGGTACGCCGGAGGCTGGGTCCCACGTCAGCCCGGCGCAGGGGTTCGCTGGGCCGGGGTTCTCGATGGCCGGCTGATCCACGGTGACTCTCGACCCGGTCCGCCCGCCGAGTCGACCAACCGGTCTGCGACATGAGGGCCCAGCCCGGCCGGACACCCCGCCGAGTGCCAAGCAGCCGGGACGGCGGCGTCCGCCAGGCCGGCCCACGAAGCGGCATCCGAGCCACCTCGGCTCAGCGGCGCACCGCGGCTCACCCCGAGCCACCGGGGCCAGCCGGGTCACCGGGGCTCCTGCCGTTCCCGGCCGCCCCGCCGCTTTGGCCGCCCCGGCCGGACGGCCCGCTCCGGTCGCTCCGGTCGCTCCGGTCGCTCCGGCCCGCTCCGGCCCGCTCCGGCCCGCTCTGGTCGCTCCGGCCCGCTGTGGTCGCTCCGGCCGCTCGGTCGCTCGGTCGCTCGGTCGCTCGGTCGCTCCGGCGAGCATTCTCGCGCCCGCTTCGAACCTGCGAGAAATCAGCGGCTAGCGACAACTCATCCGGCTCCTGTGCGGGTGGTCTGGAGGCGTTGCTGACAGGGTGGTCATCGGCTGGGGCGACGGGGACATCTTGGGAAACGCGCGCCCCCAGACGGAACCACTTCGGTCCGGGCTCGCCAACGCCAGCCGCCCCGGGTGCGGTGGAACACCATGGGTGTCTCCGAGGCGTTTTGATGCCCATGGTGTTCCACTCGGTCCAGCTGCCGCTCTAGCGGGATGGCAGCGTGCGGGGCGGTGGGTGTCGGGGCGGTGAGTGCGAAGCGGCGGCGGCTGCACCGACGGCCACCGGCGCGGGGCATCGGCGAGACGGCCGCATCAGCGACGCGATGTCAGCATCGACGCGATGGACGCGCGTCATCGTTTGGCCGGGTGGCCAGTAGCGGCCGGGATGGGACTGGGCCGCCCGAAGGGCGGGCCACGGTAGCCAAAGGCGACGAGCCCAGGTCTGCAACCCACGTGGTTGCCCTTTGCCCACGCCCGAGCGGAGGTTCACCTTCGGCAGCGGCCGCCGCTTCGTGGGCAGTTCGATGTACAGCTTCGACCAGTAGCGTCGCGCGCCGCATCGGCGGGGCGGCGGGAGTGCTTCAGCGGCCTTACGCGGGCCTACCCGTTTCACGTGAAACGCCGCCGCCTACCGACCGGGCTGCACCCCGTCCTTGCCCTCCTTCTGAGGCGAGTCTGCGAGTTCGGCGCCCCAGCCCGGAAGCAGAAGCGAACCAGCCGCCCAAGTTGCGCCAGTCGCCTTAGCCACCCGGCCTATCCCGCCGCCGCGCGACCGCGTCGCCTCGGCACATCGCCACCGCGCTACCACCGCTACCCCCGCCACCCGCATTACGGCGCCACCGCGCCACGACGCCACGACGCCACCGCGTCACCCGCGCCCCCTCGCCACGCGCCACCGCGCCACCGCGCCACCGCGCACCGGGCACCAGGCACCAGGCACCGGGCACCGGGCACCGGGCACCGGGCACCGGGCACCGGCATTCTCGTTTCACGTGCAACCAGCGGGAAGGACGCCGATCCGGCCACGCGCCTCGCGCGGGCAGCAGCAGACGGTTCGCAACCGAAACGGCGTCCTGGAGAAAGAGAACCGGCCGCACCCCTCGCGGGCGATGCGGCCGGCCGGACAACCTCTGACGGCTACGCCTCGGGCTGCTCCTCACCGTCCATGCCGATGATCCCGACGATCCGCTCCAGGTCGTCAACGGTGGCGAACTCGATCGTGATCTTGCCCTTGCTCCGGCCGATGTCGACCTTCACCCGGGTGTCGAACCGGTCGGAGAGCCGGTCCGCGAGATCGGTGAGCGCCGGGGCGTGCGGCTTCGGCCGGCGCTTCGCGGCAGCCGTCTTCGCCGGCTCCTCGGCGAGCGCCAGGTGCACCAGTTCCTCGGCACCGCGTACGGAGATGCCCTCGGCGACGATCCGCTTGGCGAGCTGCTCCTGCGCCTCGGCGTCGTCGAGGCTGAGCAGTGCCCGGGCGTGACCGGCGGAGAGCACTCCGGCGGCGACCCGGCGCTGCACAGCGGCCGGCAGGTTCATCAGCCGGATGGTGTTGGAGATCTGCGGGCGGCTGCGGCCGATCCGCCGGGCCAGCTCCTCGTGCGTGGCGCCGAACTCCTCCAGCAGCTGCTGGTAGGCCGCCGCTTCTTCCAGCGGGTTCAGGTTGGCGCGGTGGATGTTCTCCAGCAGCGCGTCTCGGAGCATCGCGTCGTCCTTGGTGTCCCGGACGATCGCGGGGATGGTCTCCCGGCCGACCGCCTGGGCGGCGCGCCAGCGCCGCTCACCCATGACGAGTTCGTACTTCTCGGTGTCGAGCTGGCGGACCACGATCGGCTGGAGGAAGCCGACCTCCTGGATCGAGGTCTTCAGCTCCTCCAGCGCCTCCTCGTCGAAGACGTGCCGGGGCTGCTTCGGGTTCGGCACGATGGCGTCGACCGGGATCTCGGCGAAGCGTGCGCCGGGCACCGGGCTCAGGTGCGACTCGGGCTCGACGGCCGGCGACGGGGTGCTTCCGACACCGCCGGTGATGGCAGTGGTCGCGCCTGCGACCGGAGCCGAGGGCGACGCGGCAACTGCCGACGACTCCGGTTCGGTGGCCGCCGGTTCGGCGCCCGGTACCGGTCCGGTGGGGATGAGGGCGCCGAGCCCTCGGCCCAGTCCGCCGCGGGGACGGTTCTTCATGCGACGCCTCCCAGCGACATCTCCGCACTACGCATTCCGGCTCACCGGCTCCTTGACGCCTCGTTCCGCGATCTCCTGGGCGGCCTCGAAGTAACTCGTGGCTCCCCGCGAACCGGGATCGTAGGTCATCACCGACTGGCCGTAGCTCGGTGCCTCGGAGACACGCACGTTGCGCGGGATGACGGCCTGGAGCACCTTGTCGCCGAAGTGGTTCCGGACGTCCTGCTCCACCGCGTCCGCGAGCCGGGTGCGCCTGTCGTACATGGTGAGCAGGATGGTGGAGACCTCGAGCTTCGGGTTGAGGTGCTGGCGCACCAGGTTGATGTTGTTGATCAGCTGGTTGAGCCCTTCCAGCGCGTAGTACTCGCACTGAATCGGGATCAGCACCTCCTGCGCGGCGACGAGCGCGTTGACGGTCAGCAGGCCGAGCGACGGGGGGCAGTCTATGAAGACGTAGTCGAAGTGCCCCGGGTACGCGGCGATCGCCCGCGCCAGGCGCGACTCCCGGGCCACCACGGAGACCAGTTCGATCTCGGCGCCCGCCAGGTCGATCGTGGCCGGTACGCACCACAGGTTGGGGATGCCCTCGACGGCCTGGGCCACCTCTTCGAGCGGCACGCTGTCGATCAGGCAGTCGTAGACGTCGGGCACGCCGGTGTGGTGCGGGACGTTCAGACCGGTGGAGGCGTTGCCCTGGGGATCAAGGTCGACCACGAGCACCCGGTTGCCGTGCAGCGCGAGCGCCACGGCCAGGTTCACGGTGGTGGTCGTCTTACCCACGCCGCCCTTCTGGTTGGCGACGCACATCACCCGGGTCCGGTCCGGGCGGGGCATGGTGACCTCGCCACTGGGATTCAGGATCTGCACGGCGCGCATCGCCTCCATAGCCAACGGTGGATCATCCTCTTCGCGCGTCGGGGTTTCACGTGAAACGTACGTGCTGGCGTCTACCTCATCGCCGTACCCGCTCGCCTGTGGCGTGTCGGACGGCGTCACGGTGACCTCGGGAGCGGCCTGGTGCGGCACGGCCGAGACGGGCGGCTGGGGTTCGAAGCGAGCGGGCACCGCGACGTTCGCCCGCACCGCGGCCGGTCGCGGCGTCGGCGCGTTCGCCGGGCCGTCTGCCGGGTCGAGCGGGTCACGGGCCGGCGGGACGTTCGCCGGCGCCGACGAGACGGGCCGTACGGAACCGGCGGGCGGCGTGTCCCGCCGCTGCGGCGGCGGCTCGGCCGGCGGGTAAGAGGCGGACGGATCGCGGGGCTCGTTCACCGTCCACTCCCGGTAGTTGGTTTCACGTGAAACGGGGCCGGGGGATTTCCCTCCGGGCCCGGTCAACCGTGGATCGTCGTACCTGCCGTCGTCATGCACCTGTCATCCCTACCCGCTCCGGATGGTCGGTCCGCACCCGTCGAATCGAATACCGGGCCCTCGCCCGGCGTGGTCGGCTCGGCGGGAACCATCGGGTTCGGGTGCCGCCCGGCACCGCCGTTCCACACTATCGACGCGCGGTCAGCCTACGGCCGACGGGCGCGGTGGGTCCATGTCGGGTTGTGATCGATCGCGTCACGCCCACCCGGTCCAACGACCGGGTGGGCGTCCGGACAGCCGTTTCGGTCAGCGGTCACCACGACGGCGGCCGCCACGCGACCGCTTCGGCTTCTTGGCCCGGCGCGGGTTCACCACGCGCTCACGGACCACCTCGATCACGGTCGCCGGGGGCTCGATCACCCCGTCGCCGCACCGGTGCAGCTCGGGCATGCCGCCGCCGAGGCGTACCACCGCTTCGGTGTGCTCGGCGATCTCCTCGGCGGCCGAGGCGCCCTTGAGCGCCACCAGGCGGCCGCCGGAGACCAGCAGCGGTAGGCACCAACCGGCGAGCCGGTCCAGCGGCGCCACCGCGCGGGCGGTCACGATGTCGGCGGAGAGCGGCTCCCGGTCTCGCGACCCGGCCGCCGCCTCCTCGGCCCGCCCGCGGAAGACGCGGACGTCGCGGGTCAGGCCGAGGCGTTGCACCGCCTCGATCAGGAAGGAGGTACGCCGCGCGAGCGGCTCCACGAGCGTCACTGTGAGATCGGGACGCGCGATCGCCAGCACCAGGCCGGGCAGTCCGGCGCCGGAGCCGACGTCGATCACGCTCGCCCCCTCCGGGATCCGCTCGGCCACCACCGCGCAGTTGAGCAGGTGCCGGTCCCAGAGCCGCGGCGTCTCTCGGGGGCCGATCAGACCGCGCACGACGCCGTCGGTGGCAAGCAGTTCCGCGTACGCGGCGGCGAGGTCGAGCCGATCGCCGAAGAGCGCGCGGGCCGCCTCCGCCAGTTCCGGCGGCAGCGTCGCGGACGCCGGGTCGGGGGCGGCCGTCGACTCCGCACCGTCCACAGGGGATGGCGTGTCCTCCGCCGGCTCCGCGAACACCGGGTCGGCCGCCGCAGCCGCGGCCACCGGTGCCACGTCCGCCGCCGGCTCACCGGAGAACGCGGGCATCACGTCCACCGCCGGGTCGGCGGGCTCGACCCCGGTCACCACCGCCGGCTCGGCCGAGAAGGCGGGCTCGCCGGGGTCGGTCGCGGCCCTTTCCGGGTACGCCGGGTCGGCCGGGCCGTCGTCGTCGGAGAAGACCGGGTCGACTGTGGGATCGGGGCGCACAGCCGACGGCCCGGGCGGCGTACCACCCGGGCCGGCCACGGCGCCTGCCGTCGTCTCGTCGGAGATCACGGACCTCAGTCCGTCACCGGACGGACGACGATGCGGCGGTTGGGCTCGACGCCCTCGGACTCGCTCTCCACGCCGCTCATCGCGTTCACCACGTCGTGCACGCACTTGCGCTCGAACGCGGACATCGGCTCCAGGCGCACCGGCTCACCGTGCTCCTTGACCTTCTCGACCGCGTTCTTCGCCACGGCGGCCAGTTCCTTGCGCCGGGCGGCCCGGTAACCGCCGACGTCCAGCAGCAGGCGGCTCGGCGTGCCGGTCTGGCGGAACACGGCCAGCCGGGCCAGTTCCTGGAGCGCCTCCAGGGTCGCGCCGCGCTGGCCGACGAGGTTCTGCAGCCGTCCGCCGACCACTTCGACTACCGGACGGCCGCCGGAGACCAGCTCGTCGATGTCGCCGTCGTAGTCGAGGATGTCCAGCAGACCCTCGACGTAGTCGGCGGCGATCTCACTCTGCCGGAACAGGTCGCTGTCGGCCGGGGCCTTCTTCTCCCGGGCCTCGCCCGAGGCGTCCTCGGTCTCGGTGGCGGCGGTAACGGGGGTCTCCTCGTCCAGGGACTGGTCGGCGCTGGGGATGCTGGTCTCGGTCACGGGTCTCATCTCCGTACTCGCTCGGCCGGACCGTTCGGGGGTCCGCTGGTCTCCCGGGGCCGGCGGGAGGTTCGCCGGTTGCCCTCGGGCACGTCTGTACGGGCCAGTTTCGCCCGCGGCCGCGCGTCGCGCGGCGATTCCGGCCCGGCGCCGACTCCTCGGATGGCAGCACGTGACCGGAACGGGCCACCGCCGGTGTCGCGGCGGTGGCCCGGTGGAACTCAGCCCTGTCGCTTGGCGGGCCGGCTGCCGCCCTTCTTCGGGTTGACCGGCTTGGCGCCCGGCTTCGGTCCGGCCACCTTCGGCGCCGCGGCCGGGGCCTTCGCCGCCGGCTGGGCCGCCTTGCGGCCGAACAGGCCACCGGTCTTGGCCGGCTGCACCGGGCCCTTGCCGCCGGTGTTCTTGGCGGCGGTGGTGCTCTTCGCGGTGGGCGGCGGCGGGAACTTCCGCAGCACCCACTGCTGCTGGCCGAGCGTGAAGAGGTTGTTGGTGACCCAGTAGATGATCACACCGATCGGGAAGATCGCGCCCGAGATCAGCAGCGACAGCGGGATGCCGTAGAGCATCAGGCGCTGCACCATGCGCTGCTGCGGGTCCTCGGCCCAGCCGGTCTTGAGAATCATCTGACGGCTGGTCAGGTAGGTGGTGGCGATCATGATGATCACCAGGATGCCGGCGACGACCTTGACGGTGCCGGTGTTCGCGCCCAGCCGGCTGAGCTCCTCCGCGGTGGAGCCGAACTTGCCGGAGATCGGCGCGGTGAAGAGCGTCGCGTTCGAGGCGCTGTTGAACTGGTCGACAGTCCAGCCGTACAGGGTCTTGCCCTGGTTGTCCGGGCTGAGGCGGCGCAGCGTGTGGAACAGGCCCAGGAAGACCGGGATCTGGAGGAACATCGGAAGGCAGCCCATGAGCGGGTTGGCCTTTTCCTTCCGGTAGAGCTCCATCATCTCTTTCTGGAGCGTCTCCCGGTCACCCTTGTGCTTCTCCTGGAGCTCCTTCACCTTCGGCTGGAGCGCCTGCATGGCACGCTGCGACTTGATCTGCTTGACGAAGACCGGGAACAGGATCACCCGGACCGTCACCACCAGGAAGATGATGGCGAGGATCCAGGCC
The DNA here is from genome assembly GCF_018070405.1 of Micromonospora sp. D75. Classification (NCBI taxonomy): domain Bacteria; kingdom Bacillati; phylum Actinomycetota; class Actinomycetes; order Micromonosporales; family Micromonosporaceae; genus Micromonospora; species Micromonospora sp. D75. The sequence goes on along the minus strand of NZ_JAGPXV010000023.1, from coordinate 3,295 downwards.
CAGTTCGTACCGATCACGGCCCCGACCGGAACTCCGATGGCGTCCCAGGCCGAGTGCCAGGTCAGCAGGATCCACGAGATCGCGTAGTAGATCCAGTCGAGACTAAACACTCAGGCTCCAGTCACGTCGGCACGGCGGCGGTCGCCCGGCTCCGGAACCGGGTCGTGTCCACCTGGGTGGAAGGGATGGCAGCGCGACAGCCGACGGACCGTCAGCCAGGCGCCCCGCAGCGCACCGTGCCGGGACACCGCCTCCACGGCGTAGGCACTGCACGACGGGTAGAACCGGCAGCGGGCCGGCAGAGCCGGACTTATCCACCGACGGTACGCGATGATAGGCGCCAGCAGCATGCGGGCACCGCTTGTGGGCGACGGAGTCGCGGTCGGGCCGGTCACCGCGACCGCCGTCCCCGGGGGGAGCGCGCGGCGGCGAGAGCGGCGTCGAGGTCGGCCCCGAGCCGGGTGTACGTGGCGTCGGCGGCTGCCGGCAGCGCGCGTACCACGAGGGTCGTGCCGGCGGGCAGCTCGGCCAGCCGCTCGCGAACCAGGTGCCGGAGTCGGCGGCGGACCTTGTTCCGGACCACCGCGCCGCCGACGGCCTTGGACACGACGAAGCCGGCGCGGCTCGGTGCGGAGGTCTCCGCACCGCTGGTCCGCGCCGGCTCCGGCGAAGGTGTCGCGGTGGTGCCGATCGGCTCGGGGATGGTCAGGTGGACCACGACGGCGCCACGGCCGACGCGTCGGCCACCGCGAACCGCTGCGGCGAAGTCGCTACTGCGCCGCAGTCGTTGCGCGGCGGCCAGCACGACTGCCCACGTCCCCGGACCGGACCTGTCGGCCTCAGGCCGACAGGCGGGCGCGGCCCTTGGAACGACGGGTAGCGATGATGGCGCGGCCGGCACGGGTGCGCATGCGCAGCCGGAAGCCGTGGGTCTTCGCGCGCCGGCGGTTGTTCGGCTGGTAGGTGCGCTTGCTCACGTCAGGCTCTCCGTTGTCGTACGCCCCGCGCGGCGGATCGCCCGGGGTCGTGTGCTGGTCCAGGCCACCTTGTCGGTGACCTCCGATCGGCGCTGCCGTGACGCGCTCCCCGGCGATGCGAGGTGACAGCCACGGACAGCAAGCATCAATCACCCTAGCAGAGGGCGAGAGAGCAGCCGCTCCAGCCTACGCAGGGGCGCAATGACCGTCAAACGTCACACTCGGGCGTCCGACCTGCGTCGGAACGACGACCGAAGGGGCGGTTTTCACTGATGTTGCCAACGTCGTCAGGGTGTCGCCGGTTGATGGCGTGGGGTCCGCGCTGTTAGCGTGCCCGATTGCGGTCGGCGTCGGGGGTCCGGGGTTTGTCGCCGATCGGCAAGACCGGACACGCTGTTGAATCGTTCGGCACGGTGAACCCGCTTCAGCGCCTCCGTGGATCGAGGGGGGCAGGTCCGACCCGCGTCCGGTGGGCGGTCACAATCGGTCGGTACACAGGCTGTGGATAACTTGTGGATGACGACCGGTCAGCCGTCCGGGCGGGCGTGAGGAGCAGGCGAGGGGGTGGCACGACGGTGACCGGAGCGACCGACCTGGCCGCGGTGTGGACGGCGACCACCGACGAACTCGCCGACGAGATCATCTCCGCGCAGCAACGGGCGTACCTCCGGCTCACCCGGCTGCGGGCGATCGTCGAGGACACCGCGTTGCTCTCGGTGCCGGACGCCTTCACCCGCGACGTGATCGAGTCACGGCTCCGCCCGGCCATCACCGAGGCGCTGAGCCGCCGGCTCGGACGGCCGATACAGGTGGCCGTCACCGTACGGGTCACCGAGGACCCGGGCGCCCGCCCGGCCGGCACCGTCTACCGCAGCAGCCCGGAACCGCTCCCCGAGCACGACGGCGCCGCTCCGCTGCCCGGCTTCGACCAGGCCGCCCCGACCTTCCCGTCGCCCCGCCCGGAGCCCGGCTACGCCGACTCCCGCCCCGAGCCCGGTTACGCCGAGTCCCGCCCGGAACAGCAGGTGGACGAACCGGCGCCCCGGCAGCGGACCGCGGACGGCGGCCGGCCCCACCTGATCCCCGCCGGCCGGGACGCGCAGGACACGCTCTTCAGCGCCGCGTTCGCCGAGCCGCTGCGCGCCGCACCCGAGCGCCGCGCCTTCGACGAGCGCACGCGCATCGAGCCGTCCGCTCCCGACGCCGGGGGTTACGAGCCGCGCTACCGGGAGAACCCGGCCGCCGACCCGGGGCCGATGCGCGGCCTGCCCCGCGACGGCGCCACCGACAACGGCCCCGGCCGCGGTGGCGCCGACCACCACCGTCCGGGTGGCGGCGGCCAGGCCGACCGCAGGCTCCCCGGCGGTACGGAGAGCGGCGGCAACCGGCTCAACCCGAAGTACATGTTCGAGACGTTCGTCATCGGCTCGTCCAACCGGTTCGCGCACGCGGCGAGCGTGGCGGTGGCCGAGTCGCCGGCCAAGGCGTACAACCCGCTGTTCATCTACGGCAGCTCGGGACTGGGCAAGACCCACCTGCTGCACGCCATCGGGCACTACGCGACGACGCTCGGCAACGCCCGCTCGGTCCGGTACGTCTCGACCGAGGAATTCACGAACGACTTCATCAACTCGCTGCGCGACGACAAGACCAGCGCGTTCCAGCGCCGCTACCGGGACGTGGACATCCTCCTGATCGACGACATCCAGTTCCTGGAGAACCGGGAACGGACGCAGGAGGAGTTCTTCCACACCTTCAACACGCTGCACAACGCCAACAAGCAGATCGTGATCACGTCCGACCGCTCGCCGAAGCAGCTCGCGACGCTGGAGGACCGGCTGCGTACGCGCTTCGAGTGGGGCCTGCTCGCCGACATCCAGCCGCCGGACCTGGAGACGCGGATCGCGATCCTGCAGAAGAAGGCCGCCCAGGAGCGGCTGTTCGCACCGCCGGACGTGCTGGAGTTCATCGCCTCCCGGGTGTCGAACTCGATCCGCGAACTGGAGGGGGCCCTGATCCGGGTCACCGCCTTCGCCAGCCTCACCCGTTCCTCGGTCGAACTGTCGCTGGCCGAGGAGGTGCTGCGGGACTTCATCCCGGACGGCGCCGGCCCGGAGATCACCGCGGACCAGATCATGGTGTCGACCGCCGACTACTTCGGGGTGAGCCTGGAGGACCTGCGCGGCCACTCCCGGTCCCGGGTGCTCGTCAACGCCCGCCAGGTGGCCATGTACCTGTGCCGCGAGCTGACCGACCTGTCGCTGCCCCGGATCGGGCAGGCGTTCGGCGGCCGGGACCACACCACAGTGATGCACGCG
>NZ_JAGPXV010000229.1:0-8426 GCF_018070405.1 Micromonospora sp. D75 | reverse complement strand
AGTCGGCGGGGCGGGTGGCCACCACGACCGTGTCCAGCGCGTCCACGGCGCCGCCGTCGCTCGTCGGGACCGGCCGGCGGGTGGTCTCGGCGCGCTGGACCCGCAGCCCGGCCAGCCCGTCGACCACCGCCTCGGGCGTGAGCAGGACGGCGGGGTCCTGCGGGCCGCCGGTGCCACCGGTGAGGTTGGCCAGGTCGTGCCCGACCACCACGAGCGTGCCGCCGGGGCGCAGCGCGGACTTCGCCGCCGCGAGCACGCCGGCGAACTCGGCGGCGGGCAGGTGCAGGTAGCTGATCAGCACCAGGTCGTAGCTGTTCGGCACCGGCCGGTACGCGGTCACGTCCGCTACCCGCCAGTCGACGGTCACGCCCCGCGCGGCGGCCATCTGCCGCCCCCGCTCGACGGCCACGGTGGAGAAGTCCACCGCGTTCACCCGCCAGCCCTGACCGGCCAGCCAGACCGCGTTGCGTCCCTCGCCGGCCGCGATGTCCAGCGCCGACCCGGGAGTCAGTCCGGCGACCGACTCGACCACGAAACGGTTGGGCTCAGCGCTCCACACCAGCCCGGGCGTGTCGGCGTACCGGCTGTCCCAGGTGCTGCTGTCCACTGTGTCCCCTTCCTCGGCGGGCCCACACCGCCATGGTGACCGTACCGGCCGCGGCAAGCGCTCCCACGGTGAGTCCCCAGATCAGCGGCAGCTGTTGGGCGAGCACGAACACGCCCATCACCACGACGAACCAGCCGAAGCCGCGGCGCAGCACGTCGGCCGGGATCCGCCCGGCGAGCCGGCCACCGAGCAGGCTGCCGACGACCGCGGCGGCGGTGACCGCGCCGGCCAGCCCCCAGTGGATCTGCACGCTGGACAGGTAGCCGGCCAGGCCGGCGAACGACTTCAGCGCGATGACGACCAGCGAGGTGCCGACCGCCACCGGCATCGGCAACCCGCCCAGCAGGGCCAGAGCCGGTACGACCAGGAAGCCGCCGCCCGCGCCGACCAGGCCGGTGACCAGCCCGACGACCACGCCGTCCCCGACCACCCGCAGCATCGGCAGCTCGTGCGGCTTCGACCGGCCCTCGGTGGACCGGCGGCCCCGGAGCATCGCGACCGCGGTGGCCAGCATCATCAGCGCGAACCCGGTGAGCAGGACGCTCGCCGGCACGAACTCGGCCAGCCGGCCGCCCGCGTACGCGCCGGTCATGCCGGCCACGCCGAAGATGAGCCCGGTGCGCCAGCGGACCCGGTTCGCGCGGGCGTGCGGCAGCACGCCCACCGCGCTGGTCACGCCGACGACGAGCAGCGAGGTGGCGATGGCCTCCTTCGCGGGCAGGTCGGCGACGTAGACCAGCAGCGGCACGGCGAGGATCGAACCGCCGCCGCCGAGCAGACCCAGCGTCACGCCGATCAGCACCGCGCCGGCCAGCGTCAGCGCGAGGGTGGTCACCTGCGGCTCCCGTCGCGCAGCTGCCCCACGATCGTGTCCAGGTCGCAGCTCGCGCCCCGGTTGTACGGCAGCTTGCTCAGCAGCATGCCCATGGCGCAGGTGTTTGTGAGCGCGGCGAACGTGAGGCCCGCGCCGATGAACGCGGCGACCCACTTCAGGCCCGGCACGAACACCGACCCGAGGATCGCGGCGAGCACGATCGAGCCGGCGACGAGACGTACCTGGCGCTCCAGGTCCCAGCGGGCCCGGCCCTGGTTGACCGGCGCGTTCGTGGCCTGCCAGGCCAGCATGCCGCCGTCGAGCACCTTGACGTTGGGCAGGCCGACGGTGCCGAGCGCCTGACCGGCCTGGCCGGCCCGGACGCCGGAGCGGCAGATCAGCACCACGTCCTCGTCCAGGTGGCTGCGCAGCTCCGCGCGGTGCTCCCGGAGCAGGTCCAGCGGCACGTTGTACGCGCCGGGGATGTGCGCCGCCTCGAACTCACCGGGCGTGCGCACGTCGAGCATCCGGGGCGTACGGCCGGCGGCGATCAGTTCGCGCAGCGTCGCCGCGTCGATGGTGGTGGGGGTGGTCGTGGTCATGCTCTGTCTCCTTCAGCGGGTGTTTTCGGGCAGGGTCGAACGCCGGCCGGCGCAGGGGCACGCCGGCCGGGCGCTCGGGGAGAGGTCAGGCGCTGGGCGCCATGCGTACGCCGGCCGCCTCGGCCCGGCCGTACGAGTCGTCGATCAGCACCACGTCGCGGCCGGCGTTGGCGAGCAGGGACGCGGCGGCGGTGGCCCGGTAGCCGGAGCCGCAGTGCACCCAGACCGTCCCGGCGGGGATGTCGGCGAGCCGCTTCGGCACGTCCGGCAGCGGCACGTGGACCGCGCCGTCGATGTGCCCGGCCGTCCACTCGCCTGTCATCCGCACGTCGAGGACGACCTGCGGCTCGGGCAGCCCGGCCGGCGTCTTCCCGGCCTGCGCGGCGGCCAGCGCGTCGAAGTCGGCCACGGCCATCTCGCGCAGCTGCGACGGGTCGCCGGTCCACTGCTCGGGCTCGCCGGTGGCCTGGGCGGCCGGGCGGTCGATGCCGATGCGGACCAGCTCCCGCTGGGCGTCGGCGACCTGCTCCGGGGTCTGCGCCAGGAACGTGATCGGCACGCCCCAGTCGATCAGCCAGCCGAGCCATGTCGACATCGGCCCGTCCAGGCCGAGGCTGACCGTGCCGGCCAGGTGCGAGGCCGCGTACGCCTTTCGGTGGCGCAGGTCGACCACCCACTCGCCGGCGGCGATGCGACGGCGCAGCTCGTCGGCGTCGGCGCGGGCCACCGGCGTGAGGTCCACCGGGGCGGGACCGGCGGCGTTCGCCACGCCCATGTGGGCGTAGTACGCCGGGTAGGCGTCCAGCCCGGCCAGCGTCTCGGTGACGAACTGGTCGGCGGCCAGCCGCAGCACCGGGTTGGCCTGCTTCTCCCGGCCGATCGTCGACTCGGGGGCGTCGGCCTGGCTGGCCGAGCAGAAGCTGCCGAAGCCGTGCGTGGGCCACACCTGCGCGCCGTCGGGCAGCAGGTCGGCCAGCTTGCGCGCGGAGGCGTGCTGGTGGTGCGCCAGCTCGTGCGCGTACTGCTGGCCCAGCAGGTCGGTGCGGCCGGTGGTGCCGAACAGCAGCGAGCCGCCGGTGAACACGCCGGCCGGCGTCCAGTCGCCGTCGCGCTCGTCGAGCACGTACGACAGGTGGTGGAACGTGTGGCCCGGGGTGCCGAGCACCCGCAGCCGCATGGTGTCCGAGACCGGCACGGTGTCGCCGTCGGAGACCGGCGTGCGGTCGAACTCGACGGTGTCGGCGGCGGCCACGAGGTACTGCGCGCCGGTGATCCGGGCCAGCTCCAGGCCGCCGGAGACGTAGTCGTTGTGGATGTGCGTCTCCACCACGTGGGTGATCCGTACGCCCTTGGCGCCGGCCAGGTAGAGGATGCGGTCGATGTCGCGCTGCGGGTCGACCACGATCGCCACCCGGCCGTCGGAGGCCAGGTAGCTGCGGTCGCCGAGCGAGGAGGTCGCGATGACGGACACGTCGAGAGTCATGTCGTTTCCTCTCATTGCCTATATACCCCGGGGGGTATGTGTGGGACAGTCTGCGGCCCGGGTTCTCCGGGCAGTGGTTTACCCACCCGCGCCGTGGTCACACGGCGCGGGCGGGGCTCAGCCGGTCGGGCGGGCGGGACTCGGTCGGTCGGTCGGGCGCCGTCAGGCCAGGGACAGGAAGAGCTTCTCCAGCTCCTCCTCGGTCATCTCCGGCTCCTCGCCGGCCTGGCGGGCGGCGTCGCAGTAGCGCATGCCGGAAGCGATGATCTTGAAGCCGGCCCGGTCGATGGCCTTGGAGACCGCGGCGAGCTGGGTCAGCGCGGCGCGGCAGTCCTCGCCGTTCTCCATCATCTCGATGACGGCGTTGAGCTGCCCCCGGGCACGCTTCAGCCGGGTCAGCGCCTCGCCGGTCATCTCGGGTCGAAGATTCACGTCCCACCTCCTGCGCTCGAACATACCCCAGGGGGTACTACTGTCGCCACCCCGATCAGACGCCGGCCTGGGCCCGGACCTCGTTCATGTCGAGGTCACGCACGGCCCGGATCAGCTCCTCCAGCCCCGCCGTCGGCAGAGCGCCCGGCTGGGCGAACACCAGCATGCCGTCCCGGAACGCCATGAGCGTCGGGATCGACCGGATCTGGGCGGCCGCCGCGAGGGTGGGCTCCGCCTCGGTGTCGACCTTGCCGAAGACGATGTCCGGGTGCTGCTCGCTGGCCTTCTCGTAGACCGGCGCGAACGCCCGGCAGGGACCGCACCAGGCGGCCCAGAAGTCGACCAGGACGATGCCGTCCCGGTTGACGGTCTCCGCGAAGTCGGTGGTGGTCAACGCCACGCTGGCCATCGGTACCTCCGTTGATTCGGGTTCTGCATGTGTAACACACCCCCGGGGGTATCCATTCCGGGTGGGGTGGTCCTGGCCGCCTTGATCGACTCCAGCTCGGGGAGGTGGTGGGGTCCGGGCCGGTGAGGGACACGCAGGGTCGCCGGGGCATCGACGGAGCGCTTATCCTGTGCGCCGACCATCCCGGCGGGAAGGGACACGATGGCGTCGCGGCAGGACCAGCTGCACTCGTACCAGTTCACCGTCCAGCGGGCGGTCGCCGCGCTCGTCATGCGGGAGACGGACCCGCCGCAGTCCCCGTTCCGCCGGCTGGCCGGCGCCGGTCTGGCCAGCGTCCTGGTCGCCGCGATCGCGCTCGGCGGCGTCGCCCTCTACGGCCTGTTCACCGGCGGCGGTGACTCGTGGCGCGAGACCGGCGCGGTGATCGTGGAGAAGGAGTCGGGCGCACGGTTCGTCTACCGCGACGAGAAGCTGCACCCGGTGTTGAACTACGCCTCCGCGCTGCTGATCATCGGGGCGGAGCAGCCGAAGACGGTGCTGGTCGGCCGCCGCGCCATCGAGGGGGTGCCGCGCGGTCTGCCGCTGGGCATCGCCGACGAGGTGGTGGTGGAGCCGGGACGTGGCGCGCTGGTGGAGGCGGTGTCCGCGCCGGGCGCGACCGGCGGCACGGTCTGCGTGGTCACCGACCTGGGGCGGCGGTACGCGCTGACCGGCGCGGACGTGCCGGGCATGCTCGGCTACGCCGGGGTGCGTCCGGCGCGGCTGCCGGCGGGCCTGGTGGACCTCCTGCCGGCGGGCAGCCCGCTCGACCCGGAGGCCGCCCGCACCGTCGCCGCACCCGCCTGAGCCCTGGTCGGCAGGAGAAGGGTCAGTCGGCGGGGCGGCGCAGCACGCTCACCGCGAAGTCGGCGTCGTCGCGCCAGGGGCGCAGGTCCCAGGTGGCGAAACGGTGCTCGGGGCGCAGCCCGGCGGCCACCGCGTCGGCGTCCAGGTCGCCGACCGGGTAGCCGCGGTCGGTGGCGAAACCGACCACCACCAGGCCGTCCGGGCGCACGTGGGCGGCGACGCGGGCCAGCACGTCGCGTTCGGTGCCGGGGGCGACGAAGACCATCACGTTGCCGGCGAGCACGGCGGCGTCGAACGGCTCGGCCTCACCCTGCGCGGCCAGGTCCAGCTCGGCCAGGTCGGCGACCAGGAAGCGGGGGCCGGGGTGGTCGGCGCGGGCCGCCTCGACGAGTGTCGGGTCGGCGTCCACGCCGACGGCGTCGTGCCCGCGTGCGGCGAGCGCGGCGGCGACCCGGCCGGTGCCGCAGCCGGCGTCCAGCACGCGCGCGCCCGGCGGTACGAGCGCGTCGAGCAGCCGCGCCTCACCGGACAGGTCGGCGCCCTCGGCGGCGAGCTGGCGGAAGCGGTCCACGTACCACTGCGAGTGGCCGGGCTTCGTGTCGGTCACCCAGCGGGTCGGCTTGCCCATGAGGCCACCGTAGCTGATCTTGTGGCGGCGGGTCAGGCGAGCGCCAGGAACGTGCCGGCGGCCAGCGGTCCGCCGAGCGCGACGCCGGCCAGCACCTGCGGCCAGGTGTGGTCGACCAGCCGTACCCGGGACCAGCCGACCGCCGCGACGAGCGCCCAGCCGAGGTTCGCCGCCGGCCCGGCCAGCGGCACCAGCACGGCGACGGTGGCGGCGGCGACCGCCGCGTGGATGCTCAGCTTCCACCAGTGGTTCACCAGCGCGCACGCCGCGCCGACCACGAAGACCACCACGATCACGGCGAACAGTTCGGCGGGCGCGCGGACCGCCGCCAGCAGCAGCAACCCGGCCGCGACCGAGGCCAGCCCGATCGACAGCGGCCGGGCCCGCTGGGTGCGGTCGCCGACGTGCCGGTCGGTGAGCCGCCCCCGGCGTACGCCGTGGACGAGCACGCCGATCGGGATGACGGCGCAGAACGTGAGCGCGATGCCGCCCCAGAGCAGGAACTGGCCCGCCGAGCGGCTGACCCGGGCGGCGGCGATCAGCGGCAGCGCGGTGACCAGGACGGTCGGGGCGAGCGCCTCGGTGAGCAGCCGGGCCAGTCGGGTGCCGGCCGGTCGGTCCTCCCGTGATGCTCGCACCCGATCATCCTGGCACGGACGCTCAGCCCTTCTCGGCCCCGCTGGTGAGTCCCTCGGTGAGCATTCGCTCCCCGGCGAAGAACAGCACCACGATCGGCAGCGTGAGGATGACCGAGCCGGCCATCAGCACGGTCTTGGGCACCTCCACGCCGTCGGCGAGCAGCGACAGCCCCAGCGACACGGTCCACCGGTCGGGTCGATCGACCAGGAACAGCAGCGCGAACAGGTACTCGTTCCAGGCGATCATGAAGTCGTACAGCGCGACGGCCATCACCGACGGCGCGGCGAGCGGCAGGCTGACCCGGCGGATGATGCCGAGCCGGCCGGCGCCGTCGATCGCCGCCGACTCCTCGAGGCTGACCGGGATGGTCTCGAAGTAGTTCTTCAGCATGTAGACCGACACCGGCAGGGTTTGCGAGATGTAGACGAGCACCAGGCCGGTCAGCGACCCGCGCAGCCCGGCCCGGGTGAAGACCACGAACAGCGGGATCGCGATGACTATCGACGGGAACAGGTAGACCGCCAGGAACAGCGCGCTGACCTGGCGTCGGCCGAAGAACCGCAGGCGGGACACCGCGTACGCGCCGGGAATGGCGATCACCAGGGTGAGCGCGGTGGCGGCGAGCGCCACCAGGCCGCTGTTGCGGATGAACGTGAGGAAGCCCTGGCCGCCGTCGGAGACGGATTTCAGCACCTCCGCGTACGTGGCGACGGTCAGCTCGCCGAACGGCACCCACAGCGAGCCGGGGTCGAGCAGCAGGCGTTCGATCGGGCGTACCGACAGCACCAGCATGTACCAGAACGGCAGCAGCGTGACCACCAGGAACCCGGCGATCACCAGCCGGCGCAGCCAGCGCAGGCTGACCGTCTCGATCCGGTCCCGGTCCATCACGCCTCCCGTCGCGCGCCGAAGAAGCGCAGGTAGATCGCCACGAACACGAGCAGCACCACGGCGAGCACGACGGCCTGGGCGGCGGCCGCGCCGATGTCGGTGCGGGCGGTGAGGAACTGGTAGACGCGGACGCTCACCACCTCGGTGCCGGCCGAGCCGCCGGTGAGCAGGTAGACGTCGTCGAACTTGTTGAACGTCATGATGAACCGCAGCACGCCGATCAGCGCGATCACCGGCATGAGCTGCGGCAGCAGGATGTGCCGGAACCGCTGCGTGGGTGTGGCGCCGTCGACCCGGGCGGCCTCCTCCAGCTCACCGGGCACGGCTTGGAGCCGCGCGAGCAGGAACAGGAACGCGAACGGGAAGTAGCGCCACGCCTCGAACGCGATCACCGTCCACAGCGCGGTGGACTCCTGCGACAGGAACGGCACCGGCTGATCCCAGCCGAGGAAGCGCTTGCCCCAGTCGTTGACGATGCCGAGCTGCGGGTCCAGCATCACCTGCCAGACGAACGTCATGGCGACCACCGGCGCCACGTACGGCAGCAGCATCGACGCGCGGACCAGCGTGCGGCCCCGGAACGGCCCGCGTACGGCCAGCGCCGCCACCAGGCCCACCACTATCGAGCCGGCGGTGCCGCCGACGCTGTAGAGCACTGTGGTCCAGAGCGTGTCGGCGAACCCGGGGGTGTGCAGCACCCGGTCGATGTTGTCCAGCGTCAGCTCGCCGAACAGGCCGGTCTTGCGCAGCGTCGCCAGGCGTACCCGCTGGAAGGCCAGCACCACCGTCCAGACGATGGGTATGCCGATCACCGCGAGCACGACGAGCAGGGTCGGGGCGACCAGCGCGAGCCCGGCGCGGGACTCGCGGCGGCGCAGCGTCAGCGGGCGCCGGCCGGGTCGGCGGGACCGCTCCGGGGTGGGGGAGCGGCCGGCCTCCGGCGCGGTGGTGGTCAATTGACGCCCTTGGCTATCGCCTCGACGTCCTTGCGGGCGCGTTCGGCGGCGGCGCGGGCGTCGGACTTGCCGCCGACGACGTCGGCGAGCGCCTTGGGCACTGGTAGTTCACCCAGGAT
>NZ_JAGPXV010000228.1:0-8433 GCF_018070405.1 Micromonospora sp. D75 | reverse complement strand
ACGTGTCCCGGATGGCCTGTTCCTTGGCTCCGGCGTGCTTCCACCACTGCGCCTCGAAGGCGAGGATCCGCTGCTCCCGCTCGGTGAGGCCGGCCGGCGTCGTGCCCGCGGCGCCCGTATCCGCCGCTTCCGGACCGGGCTGCTCGACCGGCGCGGTGGACTCGACGGGCGGCGACCCGGGCCGGACGGACTCCGACGGCTCCGACGGTGCGGTGGACTCGACGGGCGGAGCGGTGCGCGGTGGCGGAACCGTCCCGCCCGCGTGGCGCGTACCCGCTGCCGGGCCGGACGGGTCGACGGCGGCCCGCTGCGAGGCGTCGGCGGACATGGCGCTCCTCTCCGACGGCGGGTGACCGGCACGCGGAGCGCGCCGGCCGGGGGAGCCCCAGCGTAACCAGGGCCGCCCCCGGCCGCATCGGACGCGGGGTCCGCGCCGCCGGGGGGAGCCGGCGGCGCGGACCAGGTCAGGCGATGTCCCGCCGCCGCATCGTCCAGAACGCGGCCACGACCGCGCCCACCAGGGCCACGCCGAACACCACAGCCGACTGCTGCCAGGTGACCACGTACGTGGCCGGCTCGCAGGCGCCCTGGGAGAACTGACAGGTGTCGTAGTCGAACAGTTCCGCCTGCTTCAGGAACCACGACTGGGCGTACGTGGAGAGCACGTACCGGTCGCCGAACTGCACCCCGAGCACGGCGACCGCGATCCGGATGCCGATCTCACTCACCGCGAAGATGCCCACCGCCGCGCCGAGCGCCATCGCCGTGTGCCGGCCCAGCGAGGCCAGCGCGAACCCGACCGCCGCCACGAGGAGCGTCATGCCCAGCGCGCGCAGCCCGTCCAGCCCGATCGACTGCCACACCCCGGCGGTCATCTTCGCGGTACTGCCCCGCTGGCCGGCGATCAGCCAGAACGCCGCCGTCCAGAGCGCGCCGAGCACCACGGTCAGGCCGAACACCGTGGTCAGCAGGGCGGCCAGCTTCGTGCCCAGCACGGTCAGCCGCTTCGGTCGCCACAACAGCAGGTTCATCATCCCGCCGGTGTTCCACTCGGCGCCCACGAAGGAGGCGCCGACGATGAAGCCGAACAGCGCCACGGAGGCGGCGAACACGGCGATGAACATGGGGAACTCGGCCCGGAAGTCGAACTGGTACGGCAGGTACCACTTCGCCTCGAACATGTCGGGCTGCGGCTGGTAGTCCTTGCCGCAGTTCGGGCCGTACCGCTCCTCGGTCTTCTCGCCGCGCGCCTGGGCCGCCTCGCACTCCGCGACGTTACGCTTCCAGTCCGTCATCGCGGACTGGTAGTCGTTGTTCGCCTTGGCCTCGGCCTCGGCCACCACCACGGGCGAGAGCTTCTCGCTGGAGAAACTGAACGCGGTCGCGACGGTGGCCAGGCCGAGCACCAGGAGCACGAGCATCAGCCGGGTCAGCCGGCGCTTGCCGAGCCGGCGCAGCTCGGTGACGAACAGGCTCATGCGCCCCAACCTCCTGCGGTGCCGGTCTGGTCGACCTTGGCGGACTGATCGACCTGACGGTGCTGGCCGGGGACCGGCGCGGTGGCGGTCAGTTCGAGGAAGACGCTCTCCAGGTCGACGGCGACCGGGGTGAGCTCGCTGACGTACAGGCCCTGCTCGGCGAGCAGGCGGCTGACGGTGGCCGGCTTGTCCACACCGGACAGCATCAGGTGGTCCGGCTCGGCGGTCACGCCGACCCCGGCACGGCTGAGCGCGTCGGCGGCCTGGGGCAGGTCGTCGACCGCCTCCAGGCGTACCCGCACGGCGCCCTGGGAGTGGGCCGCGAGCACCTGGTCGACCGGTCCGAACGCGACCCGGCGGCCGAGCGAGATGATGGTGACCGAGTCGCAGATGAGTTGGATCTCGCCCAGGATGTGGCTGGAGAGCACCACAGTCATCCCGGCCTCGGACAGCTCCCGCATCAGCCCGCGCATCTCCCGGATGCCGCCCGGGTCGAGGCCGTTCGCCGGCTCGTCGAGGATCAGCAGCTTGGGGTTCTTGAGTAGCGCGGACGCGACCGCGAGGCGCTGCTTCATGCCGAGCGAGTAGGTCTTGACCCGCTCACCCGCCCGGTCGCGCAGCCCGACCAGCTCCAGCACCTCGTCCACGCGCTGCTTGGGCAGCTCACCCGCCTGGGCGAGCAGGCCCAGCGTGTCCCGCGCGCTGAAGTGCGGGAAGAACTGCGGACTCTCCACGATGGCGCCGACCTGCCCGGCGACGGCCGGCAGCGCGTGCGGCAGCTCCTGACCGAGGATCGCCATCCGGCCGCCGTTCGGCTTGATCAGGCCGAGCAGCGTACGCAGCGTGGTGGTCTTGCCCGAACCGTTCGGGCCGAGGAAGCCGTGCACCTGGCCGGCTTCCACTCGCATGTCGAAGCCGTCGAGCGCGTGGCGGACCCCGCGCTTCCGGCTCCGGTACGTCTTGCGGAGACCTTCGATCTCCAGGACAGCCGACACAGCTGACCTCCCCCGATAAGTAGGCGTCAGCGACACCATACGCGGTATGCACCGGATGGCAATACCCGGTATGCAGTGTCGGCGTGTCGAGGCGCGTCGAGGCGCGTTAAAAAGGGGCCCCTCCTCTACCGCAGGCGTTAAGAAGGGTCCCTTCCTTGCGCCGTCAGGCGCAGACGACGTGGACGCCGGCCTCACGGAACGCCGCCACCACGTCCGGGGACGCGCCGGAGTCGGTCACCAGCGTCTCGACCCGGTCCACCGGGCAGATCCGGGCGAACGCGTGCCCACCGAGCTTCGAGGAATCGGCTATCACGACGACCCGCTTGGCGCGGGCGACCATGAGACTGTTCATGGCCGCCTCCCCCTCGTGGTGCGCGGCGGCGCCGAGCTGCGGGTCGATCGCGTCCACGCCGAGCAGCGCGACGTCAAGCGTGACCTCACGCAGCAGCGCCCCGCCCAGCGGGCCGACCAGCTCGAACGACTTGGGCCGGACCACGCCGCCGGCCACCACCACCTTCATCCGCGAGCGCACCAGCAGCTCGTTGGCGATGTTCAGCGCGTTGGTGACCACGGTGAGCTGGGCGCCCTCCGCGCTGGTGTTGAGGTCGGGGCGTACGGCCAGCGCCCGCGCGACCTCGGTGCTCGTGGTGCCGCCGTTGAGGCCGACCACGGTGCCCGGGGAGACGAGGGCGGCGGCGGCCGTGCCGATCCGCTGCTTCTCGGCCGAGTGCTTCGCGGTCTTGTAGCGCAGCGGCAGGTCGTAGGAGACGCCGTTGGCGACCGCGCCACCCCGGGTACGGGTGATCATCTGCTGCTGGGCGAGCTGGTCGAAGTCACGCCGGATGGTGGCCTGGGAGACGTCCAGCCGGTCGGCCGCCTCCTCGACGGTGACCCGGCCGCTGTCGGTCAGCATCTCCAGCAGCGCGTTCCAGCGCGCGTAGCGGTCCACCGCTGGGGCCTCCCTGACTATGCGTGAACGGTGATCGGTTGCGTGCACACTAGTGCGCGAAAGTCAGTCCGCGCAAAAGCCTTCGCTGCGCGAACTTGGAGACAGTTGCCACAACCACGCCGCTTCGCGCAGAATGACGCGCGAAAGACGGCAGTATCGCGCCGTATTGCGCAAGGGTTTTTCCCGGCGAGGAGTTGTCATGGCGTACGTGCACGCGGAGATCGCGAGCCAGCCCGACTGCTGGCGGGAGGCGGCGCGACTCGCTCCGACCGTCGCCGAGCGCCTGCCGCGCCCCGGCGAGCGGGTCGCGGTGGTCGGTTGCGGCACGTCGTGGTTCATGGCCATGGCGTACGCCGGACTGCGCGAGGCCGCCGGCCACGGCGAGACCGACGCCTTCCAGGCCAGCGAGTTCCCCACCGGCCGCCACTACGACCGGCTCATCGCGATCACCCGCTCCGGCACCACCACCGAGGTGCTCGACCTGCTCGCCGCGCTGCGCGGGCGGATCCCCACCACGGTCCTCGTCGGCGACCCGGACTCGGCCGCCGTCGCGTCCGCGGACGCCACTGTCGCGCTCCCCTTCGCCGACGAGCGGTCGGTGGTGCAGACCCGCTTCGCCACCACCGCGCTCGCGCTGCTGCGCGCCCACCTCGGCGAGGACCTCAGCCGGCTCGCCGCCGACGCGGAGGTGGCCGTCCGGGCCCCGCTGCCGATCGACCCGGCCGGCATCGAGCAGGTCACCTTCCTCGGCCGCGGCTGGACCGTCGGGCTGGCCCAGGAGGCCGCGCTGAAGTGCCGCGAGGCGGCCACGTTCTGGGCCGAGGCGTACCCGGCGATGGACTACCGGCACGGCCCGATCTCGGTCGCCGCCCCCGGCCGGCTGGTGTGGGCGCTCGGCGAGATCCCGGACGGCCTGCCGGAGGACGTGGCCGCCACCGGCGCCGCGTTCGTGCACAGCCGCACGCACGGCTGGCGCACGGTGCTGACGAGCTGGGCGGCCGGGCGCAACCCGGTCGACCCGATGGCCGACCTGATCCTGGCCCAGCGTTTCGCGGTCGCGCTCGCGACCACCCGTGGCCTCGACCCGGACGCGCCGCGCCACCTGACCCGGTCCGTGGTCCTGGCATGAGCGAACGCACCGAGCGCAGCGAGGGCCGTGAGCGCATGCCCAGTCAGCACGGCGTGAGCGAGCGAAGCGAGCCCACGGCGTGAGTGGAGGCGACGAGGTCGTCGTCGCGCTGGACGTGGGCGGCACCGGGATGAAGTGCGCCCTGGTCCGGCCGGACGGCACGACAGTGCACACCGAACGGCACGACACCGGCGCGCAGCGCGGCCCGGAGGCGGTGGTCGGCACGATCCTCGACGTGGCCGAAGGGCTGGCCGGCAAGGCCCGCGCCGACGGCCGTACGCCGGTGGCCTGCGGCATCGCCGTACCCGGTGTGGTCGACGAGGCGCGCGGCGTGGCGGTCTGGTCGGCGAACGTGGGCTTCCGGGACGTACCCCTGCGGGAGCTGGCGGGCACGCGGCTGGGACTGCCCGCGGCGCTCGGCCACGACGTGCGTGCCGGGGGCCTGGCCGAGGCGCGCCTCGGGGCCGGGCGGGACGCCGGCCACGTGCTCTTCGTCGCCATCGGCACCGGCATCGCCGCCGCCCACGTGGTCGACGGGTCGGCCGCCACCGGCGCGCACGGCGCCGCCGGGGAGATCGGCCACATCCTGGTACGGCCCGGCGGACCGCGCTGCGGCTGCGGGCGGACCGGCTGCCTGGAGGCGGTGTCGTCGGCCTCGGCGATCGGACGCCGGTACGCGGAGCTGTCCGGCGCGCCCACCACCGCCGCCCAGGTTGCCGAGCGCGCGGCGGCCGGTGAACCGCTCGCCGTGGAGGTGTGGCAGGACGCGGTCGAGGCGCTCGCCGACGGACTGGCCACCGGGCAGGCGCTCTACGATGTGTCGACAGTGGTGCTCGGCGGCGGGCTGGCCCAGGCCGGCGCCCGGCTGTTCGACCCGCTGCGGGCGGCGCTGCGCGAGCGGCTGACGTTCCATCGCGAACCGCGCCTGGTCGCGGCCGACCTCGGCGACGAGGCCGGCTGCCTCGGCGCCGCCCTGCTGGCCCTGGACACCCTGGTGAAGGAGAGTCGATGACCCGGCGTGTGACCGGCAAGGTGGTGACCCCGACCGGCGTCATCCGGCAGGGCTGCGTGGAGATCGCGGACGGGCGGATCACCGCCGTCGCCGAGTATCCGTCGGTGCGCGACGGGCACTGGATCGTGCCGGGCTTCGTGGACATGCACACCCACGGCGGCGGCGGGCACACGTTCACCACCGGCGACCCGGAGGCGGCGCGGCAGGCCGCCGCGTTCCATCTCGGGCACGGCACCACCACGCTGCTGGCCAGCCTGGTCAGTTCCCCGTTCGAGCTGATGCGCGACGCCACCGCCGCCTACCGCCCGCTGGTCGAGTCCGGCGTGCTCGCCGGCGTCCACTTCGAGGGCCCGTACCTGTCTGCCGACCGCTGCGGCGCGCAGAACCCGGAGTTCCTGCGGGACCCGTCCACGGCCGAGCTGACCGAGCTGATCGAGCTGGGCGGCGGCGCGGTACGCATGGTCACGCTCGCGCCGGAACGCGACGGCGCCACCAAGGCGATCGAGCTGCTGGTGTCGCAGGGCGTGGTGGCGGCGGTCGGGCACACCGACGCGACCTGGGAGCAGACCCGCGCGGCGGTGGCCGCGGGCGCGACGGTCGGCACCCACCTGTTCAACGGGATGCGCCCGGTGCACCACCGTGAGCCCGGCCCGGTGGTGGCGCTGCTGGAGGCCCCGAACGTGGTGTGCGAGCTGGTCGCCGACGGGGTGCACCTGCACGACGGGATGCTCGGTTTCGCCACCTCGGTGGCCGGCCCGGAGCGGGCCGCGCTGATCACCGACGCGATGGCCGCCGCCGGCATGCCCGACGGCGAGTACGAGCTGGGCGGCCAGGCGGTCACCGTGGCCGGCGGGGAGGCCCGGCTCGCCCACAACGGCGCGATCGCCGGCAGCACGCTCACCATGGACGCCGCGCTGCGGCACGCGGTCGGCGCGGGCGTGGCCCTGCCGGACGCCTGCCGCATGGTCGCCACCACCCCGGCCCGCGCGATCGGCCTGGGCGACCGGGTCGGCGCGCTGGTCGCCGGGCTGCGCGCCGACCTGGTGGTGCTTGACGACGACCTGAACGTGGTGCGGGTGATGCGCGGCGGTAACTGGGTGGAGTGACCCGCCCGGCGGTCAGGCGGTGGGCACCTCGACGCCGAGCACCGCCTGCTCGTCCGGCCGGTGCACCAGCACGTCCGCCAGGTACGACTGCACCGCCCGGCGCATCCCCACGTCCCGCCCGGCCTGCTCGGAGAGCAGCCACTTGTGCTCGATGATCTGGGCGAACAGCTCCTGCGGCTCCAGCTTGCGGCGCAGGTGCGCGGGCACCGCCCGGACCACCGGCTCGAAGACCTCGGTCAGCCAGCGGTGCGCCGCCTGCTGCTCGTCGGTCAGGTCGCTCTCCACCCGGTAGGCGTCCAGGTCGTTGAGGAGCCGGCGGGCCTGGTTCTCCTCCGCGTCCAGGCCGGTGAGGCGCAGCAGCCGCCGGGTGTGGTAGCCGACGTCGACCACCTTCGGCCGCACCAGGTAACGCCCGTTGTCGACAGTGGACATCGCCACCTCGGCCACGTCGAAGCCCAGCTCGTTGAGGCGGCGGATGCGGCGCTCGATGTCGTGCCGGGCGGCGCGCTCGACCTGCTGCTCGTAGGTGATCTCGTGCCAGAGCTGCTCGTAGCGCCGTACGACCTCCTCGCAGACCACCTCCGGGTCGATCGACTCGTGCAGCAGGCCGGCGGCCTGCAGGTCGAGCGCCTCGCCGAAGATGTTGACCCGGGCGATCTCCAGGTCCTCGCCGCGCTGCCCGTTGGACAGCGACGGGTGCAGCGCGCCGGTCTCCGCGTCCACCAGGTAGGCGGCGAACGCGCCCGCGTCCCGCCGGAACAGCGTGTTGGACAGCGAGCAGTCGCCCCAGAAGAAACCGGTCAGGTGCATCCGGACCAGCAGCACCGCGAGCGCGTCGAGCAGACGGTTCATGGTCTCCGGCCGCAGCGTGCGGGAGAACAGCGCCCGGTAGGGCAGGGAGAACTGGAGGTGGCGGGTGATCAGCACCGGGTCCAGCGGCTCGCCGTCGTCGCTCTGCCGGTCGGCCACGATGGCGACGGCCTCCACCGACGGGAAGTCGATCCGCTCCAGCGCCCGCAGCAGGTCGTACTCGCGCTCGGCGACCCGCTCGCCGGTCTCCTTCACCGCGTAGACGTACCCGCCGAGCCGGACGAACCGCACGATGTGCCGGGAGATGCCCTGCGGCAGCGCCACCAGGTGCTCGGCAGGCCACTGCTCCAGCGGGGTCGACCAGGGGAGGTCGAGCAGCGCCGGGTCGACGAGAGCCGAGGTGATCCGCACGGCAACCAGTGTGACCGCTCACCCCCGCGCCGCGCTTCCCTTCGTGGCTCGGCACACAGCCGCCGATGCCCGCGCCGCCCCGGCGCCGTCGGCGGCCGGTAGCGTGGTCGCGTGCGTCAGACCTCAGGGGTACGCGGTGACCTGCGGCTGCGGCCGGTCCGGCCGGCCGGGTGGTGGTTCGACGGGCTGCTGCTCGCGTCAGTGGTGGCGATCACCGTGGCGCTCGCCTCCGGGCACCTGTTCGGGCTCGACCGGGCGGTCGCCGACTGGTCCGACGAGCACCGCCCGACCGCCGCCCGCTGGGTGGCGATGACGCTCAACCTGCTCGGCCAGGGCACCCCGCTGACGCTGCTCGCGGCCGGACTGGGCGTGCTGCTGGCGCTGCGGCTGCGCTCGGTGCGGCCGATCCTGCCGCCGGTGGTCGCGTTCGTGCTGACGTTCTTCACGATCGGGCCGCTGAAGGTGTGGACGGCCCGGCCGGCGCCGAGCGCCTCGGTCAAGGAGCCGTTCCTGTCGCCCGAGCAGACGCTGCCGCTGTTCCAG
>NZ_JAGPXV010000227.1:0-8491 GCF_018070405.1 Micromonospora sp. D75 | reverse complement strand
CGGAGATACGGATCGGCGACCACGTAGCGGGTCTCGCGCGACGGACGGGTGGACAGCGGGAGGGCGGCCTCCACGACCCGCTTGTCGGTCAGCAGTCGGAGCGCGCGGTGCAGCGACGCCTGCGGGATTCCGCCGGCCGCCCGCGCGATGGAGGAGGAGGTGCGCTCCCCGGAGCCGATGGCGCGCAGCACCACGCCCGGCTGGGACTGCGGCGGAAACTCGGCAGCGAGGGCCCGTTCCCCGCTGACGAGCAGCGCGGAAGTGGGGTCCGGGACGGCCTGGGCGAGGTAGTCGCGCACGGTCTCGCCGGGGGCCCAGTCGTCGAGGACGAGCGGCAGGCCACCGGTGACGAGGTACGCGTCGATGGCATCCGCCGGCGGCAACTGGAGCATCTCGGCCACGTCGCCGGGGCTCAGGGGCGGCACGACCATCTCGGTCGCGCGCTGGTGGAACGGGCGGCCGTAGTCGTTGAGCGCCTCCATCATCGCCAGGTCCGAGCCGACGCAGATCAGCAGGACCGGCCGACGGGACAGCTCCCGGTCGAAGACCTTCTGGAGGGTGCCCTCGAAGCCGGGATCGGTGGCGATGAGGTAGGGCATCTCGTCGAGCACGACGACGCTGGGCTGATCCGTGGGCAGCGCGGCGGCGAGGAGGGTGAGAGCCGCGTCCCAGGTGGCCGGCGCCTGTCCGGCGAACAGACCCGCTCCAGGGAGCGTCGAGCCGGCCGCCGCTTCGACGAAGAGCCGCAGGTCGGCGGCGGGGGTGGGTTGCGCCGAGGCGGTGAAGAAGAGGTGGGGTACGCCCGCGCGCTCGACGAACTCCTCAACGAGGCGGGACTTACCCACCCGTCGGCGTCCACGCATGAGCAGCGCCCGTCCCGGGCGCCCCGCCCGGCCGCCGCGTTCGACGCGCGCCAACATGCCGTCGAGCCGGGCCAGCTCCCTCGTCCTGCCGACGAAACCGGCCACGTCAATCACCTCATACTCTCAGGACGGATACTCTCATCTCTGATAGTATCCCGAATGAGAGTGTCTGTGCCTCAGACCAGGCCGGCGTCCTGGACCAGCAGGGCCACCTGCACACGGTTGTTCAGGTCGAGCTTCGTCAGCAGCCGCGACACGTACGCCTTCACCGTCGCCACGCTCATGAACAACTCGGCGGAGATCTCCGCGTTGGTGCGGCCCCGGCCGAGCAGCACCGCGACCTCCCGTTCCCGTTCGGAGAGCCCGTCGAGCAGCCGTACCGCCCGTTCCCGCTTCGGGTCCGGGCCGGGCACCGGCGCGGCGCCGGTGACGTGCGCGATGAGTTTGCGGGTCACCGCCGGGGACAGCGTCGCCTCCCCCGCCGCGACCCGGCGTACCGCCGCCACGATCTCGGCCGGCGGGGTGTCCTTGAGCAGGAAGCCGCTCGCCCCGGCCCGCAGCGCCCGCAGCACCTGCTCGTCCGCGTCGAACGTGGTGAGCACCAGCACCTCGGGCGGTTCCGCTGTGGCACGCAGCGCCTCGGTGGCGGCCAGGCCGTCGACCCGGGGCATGCGGATGTCCATCAGCACCACGTCCGGGGCGTGGGCGGCGACGGCCTGGGGCACCTCGGCGCCGTCGGTGGCCTCGCCGACCACCGCGAGGTCGGGTACGCCGCCGAGGATCATCGACAGCGCGCCGCGGACCAGCGGGTCGTCGTCGACGATCAGTACCCGTACCGGGGCGCTCACTGCGCCCCCCAGGGCAGCCAGGCGGTCAGCCGGAACGTGCCGTCGGCGTCCCGCCCGTGTTCCAGGCGGCCACCGGCGAGCGTGACCCGCTCGGCGATGCCGACCAGGCCGGTGCCGGTGCCCGGGATCGCGGTGGCCGGGCTGCCCACCGGCCACGGGTTGCTGATCTCCACCACCAGCCCGTCACCCGGGCCACCGGCCAGCCGGACGGTCACCACCGCGCCGGGCGCGTGCTTGCGGGCGTTTGTCAGCCCCTCCTGCACGATCCGGTACGCGCTGCGCCCGATCGCCGCGGGCACCGCCTCCGGCTCGGTCACCTCGTCGACGACGGCGACCCGTACCCCGGCGTCGCGGCTCTCGGCGACCAGCGCGGGCACGTCGGCCAGCGTGGGTTGCGGCCGTTCCGGCGTGGCCTCGGAGCCGACCTCGGCCCGCAGCACGCCGATCACCTCGCGCAGGTCCTGGAGCGCGGCGTGCGCGCTGGCCCGGATCACCCCGGCCGCCCGCGCCACCTCCTCCGGCGGCGCGTCCGGCCGGAACTCCAGCGCTCCCGCGTGCAGGCTGAGCAGGGAGATCCGGTGGGCGAGCACGTCGTGCATCTCCCGGGCGATCCGGCCGCGTTCGAGCTGCCGGGCCTGGTCGAGCCGGAGCTGCTGCTCGGCCTCGGCCCGCTCGGCGCGGTCGCGCAGGGACAGCACCAGCTGGCGGCGGGCCCGGACGAACAGCGCCCACGCCACCACCACGCCGATGAACAGCGCGGTCCAGATCACCGAACCCCAGAACGGCATCGTCGGGTCGGGCCGGACGGCGAGGTAGACCGGCAGGCTGAGCACGTTCCAGGCCGCCAGGGCCAGGCCCACCGGCAGTGGCCGGTGCACCAGCACGGTGAACGTGATGACGAGCAACGCGACGCCGGAGGTGACCGAGAAGAACACCAGCGGCGCGGTGGCCAGTGCCAGCCCGACCGGCCAGCGCCGGCGCAGCCAGAGCGCCCCGCTGATCCACAGGCCGATCAGCAGGTCGACCTCCTCCAGCCAGGCCGGACCGGCGTTGAGCCCGAACTCCGGGCTCGCGCTGGTGACGTCGCCGTGGGCGATGAGCACCCAGAGCAGCGAGGCCACGAACAGCGCGCCGTCGACGAACCAGTCCCGCGGGGTCCGCCGGGCGGTCCGGGCGGGCACCAGGGAGCCCGGCAGGAGCCAGGGATGATCGGGTACGACGGCGCTGCTCACCCACCCATGCTAGGAAGCCGTCCGGACCGGCTACCAGCTACCAAAGTCGACGACTGCGGTGAACCGAGGTCGACGGCGACGCCGACCGCCGGCCGCAGCGCGTGACCGGGTGGCCCCGGCAGGCTCGACGGCATGATCGAAGTCGACCAGCTCACCAAGCGGTACGGCCCGCACACAGCCGTCGCGGACGTCACGTTCCGGTGCGAACCGGGCACAGTGACCGGTTTCCTCGGGCCGAACGGCGCCGGGAAGTCCACCACGATGCGGATGATCTGCGGGATGACGCCGCCCACAGCGGGCGGCGCCACGGTCGCCGGCCGCCCCTACCGCGACCTGCCCAATCCGGGGCGGGAGATCGGCGTGCTGCTCGACGCCTCGGCACAGCACGCCGGGCGGACCGGCCGGGAGACGCTCACGCTCGCCGCCCGGACCATGGGCGTGGACCGGGGGCGGGTGGCGGCGGCACTCGACCGGGTCGGGCTGAACGAGACCGCCGCCCGGCGCCGCGTCGGGGCGTACTCCCTGGGCATGCGGCAGCGGCTCGGCCTGGCGCTGGCGCTGCTGGGTGACCCCCGGGTGCTGATCCTGGACGAGCCGGCCAACGGCCTCGACCCGGAGGGGATCTTCTGGATGCGCGGCCTGCTGCGCGACTTCGCCGACCGGGGCGGCACGGTGCTGCTCTCCTCGCACCTGCTGCGCGAGGTGGAGGCGGTGGCCGACCGGCTGGTGGTGATCGGCGGGGGCCGGGTGGTCGCCCAGGGCGGCAAGGACGAGCTGCTGGCCGGCGCCGGCACGCTGGTGCGCGCCCGCGACGCGCACGCCCTGCGCCTGACGCTGGAGCGGGCCGCGCTGCCCGCCACGGCCGGCACCGACGGCGGCTACGTGGTCCGGGCCGAGCCGGGTCAGGTCGGCCAGGCCGCGGCGGACGCCGGACTGGTCCTCACCGAGCTGCGCCCGGCCGGCAGCGGCGGCCTCGAACAGCTCTTCCTCACCCTCACCGCCGGCGCGTCGACCAAGGAGGCCGTCCGATGACCACCGCCACCCGTAACCCCGCGCCGCCGCGTCCCGAAGCCGCCGTCGCCGGACCGACGCTGGCCCGGCTGACCGGCGTGGAGCTGCGCAAGCTCGCCGACACCCGGGCCGGACGGTGGCTGCTGATCACGATCGGGCTGATCGCGGCCGTGATCGTGGTGGTGCAGCTCTTCGTCGTCGAGGCGCCGGACCAGACGTTCACCGCCTTCTTCACCCCGTCGCTGCTGCCGGTCGGCCTGCTGCTGCCGGTGCTCGGCATCCTCTCCATCACCGGCGAGTGGTCGCAGCGCACCGCGCTCACCACGTTCGCGCTGGTGCCCCGCCGGGAACGGGTGATCGTCGCCAAGCTCGCCGCCGTGGTGCTGGCCGCGCTCGCGTCGGTGCTGGTCAGCCTCGCGGTCGCCGCGGTCGGCACGCTCGCCGCCGGCGCCACCGGCGGGGCGGGCGCCTGGACGTTCGACTGGCAACTGCTGCCGCACGCGGCCGTGTTCCAGGTGGTGAACGTGCTGATGGGCGCCGCGTTCGGGCTGCTGCTGCTGAACACGCCGCTGGCGATCGTCACCTATCTGCTGCTGCCCACGGTGTGGAGCCTGCTCGCCGCGATGATCTCCGCGCTGCGGGAGCCGGCCCGCTGGCTCGACACCTCGTACACGATGGAGCCGCTGCTCGGCGCCGAGATGACCGGCGGGCAGTGGGGCCGGCTCGGCGTCTCGCTCGCCGTCTGGGTGCTCCTGCCGCTGGTCGCCGGTCTGGTCCGCACGCTGCGCCGGGAGGTGTCGTGACCATGGTGGCCCGGCACACCGGCGAGGACGTCGTGGTCGACGGCGGGCGCGGCGAGCTGGTGCTGTTCTGGGCGGGGTTCCCGCTGCTCGGGGCGGGACTGGGCGCCGGGCTGACCACGCTGTCCGGCTGGATCGCCGGGCTGCCCTGGTTCCCGTTCCAGGGCCTGTTCGAGCTGCTCGACCGGTGGCCGGACGAGCGGGCGTACCCGATCGGGGCCGGGCTGGGTCTGCTCGGCGGCCTGGCCCTGGCGGTGGTGGCGGTACGCGACCGGCTGACCGTCACGGTCGGGCACCGCACGGTACGGCTGCACCGCGACGGGCACGGCCGGGACGTGGCCCGCGCCGACGTCGCAGGAGTGTTCGTCGACGGTGAGGCGCTGGTGCTGCTGGACACCGCCGGTGGCGAGCTGGCCCGGGAGAAGTCCGACCTGGACACCGAGCGGCTGCGGGAGGCGTTCACCCGGCAGGGCTGGCCGTGGACCGGGCAGGACCCGCACCGGGACGCGTACCGCAGGTGGGTCGAAGGGCTGCCCGACCTGCCGCCGGGCGCGGACGCCCTGCTGCGCGCCCGGCAGCGGGCGCTCGACAGCGGCCACGACGCCGAGACCCGGGAGCTGCACGGGGAGCTGGCCCGGCTCGGCGTCGTGGTCCGCGACGAGGGCAAACGGCAGTACTGGCGGCTGGTCCCCGGACCGCCGCCGCGCTGACGGCCTCCGCTCCGGCGCCTGATCCCGCGCGGCGCCCGCCGCGAAGCCGGTGGACGTGACAAGTCACATCGCTGGCGCGTTTCCGGCATCAGAACGAACTGTTCGGGCATGTTCTCCGTACACAGGTGTGGTACGTGACGTCTACCTCGGAGGCATGGTGTCCGCAGTTCGAACTGATCCATTCGCGGGGGCGATACTCCAGGTCGGCGTACTGGCGGCCCTGGCCGGCACGGTCGGCCTGAGCGCGTACGGCTGGCTGGCCGGTCTGCTCTTCGGGGTGGTCATGGTCGCGGCGCTCGGATACGGGCTGCGCCGCTCGGGCGCGGACCGGCTCGGCCCGGCCGACTGGGTGACGCTCACCCGGGCCACGCTCGCCGGCGGGGTGGCCGCGTTGACAGTCGAGGCGTTCCGCGGCCCGATCGCGGTGCCGGTGCTGGTCGCGCTGGCCGCCGTGGCCCTCTCCCTGGACTGGGTCGACGGCCAGGTGGCCCGGCGCACCGGCACGACCAGCGCGCTCGGCGCCCGGTTCGACATGGAGGTCGACTCCTTCCTCGTCCTGGTCCTCTGCGGGTACGTCGCCGACCAGGTGGGCTCCTGGGTGCTGGTGATCGGCGCGATGCGGTACGTCTTCGTCGCCGCCGGCTGGGCGCTGCCGTGGATGCGCGGCTCGCTGCCGCCGCGCTACTGGCGCAAGGTGGTCGCCGCCACGCAGGGCATCGCGCTGACGGTGGTGGCGGCCGGTGTGCTGCCCCGGCCGCTGGCCCTCGCGGTGGTGCTCGGCGCGCTCGCGCTGCTGGTCGAGTCGTTCGGACGCGACGTCGGCTGGCTGTGGCGGCACCGCGTACGGCCGGCGCTCCCGGCGGCGCCGGTCTCCCCCGCGCCGGCGGGCCACGGGTCCGAGTGGACGCCGGGCACGCGGATCGTGCGCCAGCCCGTCGAGGTCGGCGGGCGGCGCCGGTGACCGACCTGTCCCGGCCGGCCGACGGCGACGACGTCCCGGCCGGCGCCACGTCCACGGAAGACAGCACGCCGGACAGCGCCGGCGCCTCGGCCGAGAGCGGCGACCGCACCCCGAACGACAGGGAGACGAGCGACCCGGGCAACGACGCGGTCGGCGCGTGGAGCGCCCGGCGGCTGCTCGGCGCGGCGGTCACCGCGCTGGCCGGAGCTCTCGTGTTGGTGGCCCTGGTCGCGCCGAGCGAGGTCAAACTGCTGTCCCTCGGGGCGTTGCTCCGCATCCCGGTGGAAGGGCTGCTCGCCGTCGCCCTGCTGCTGGTCCTGCCGGCCCGCCCGCGCCGCGTGGTGGCCACGCTGCTCGGCGCGCTGCTCGGCCTGATCCTGGTGCTCAAGGTCACCGATCTCGGGTTCTCGATGGTGCTCGACCGGCGCTTCGACCTGATCGCCGACTGGACGTTCCTCGGCGCGGGCGCGGAGTTCCTGTCCGAGTCGTACGGCGGGGCCGCCGAGGTGGGCGCGCTCGCCCTGGCCGTGGTCGCGGCGCTCGCCGTACCGGTGCTGGTGACGCTCTCGGCGCGGCGGCTGGCCCGCGCCGCGGCGGCCCACCGCCGGGTGACCACGCGCGCCGTCACCGCGCTCGCCGCCGCCTGGGTGGTCTGCGCCGTGCTCGGCGCGCAGATCGTGCCCGGCCTCCCGGTCGCCGCGGACACCGTCGCCGCCGACGTCTTCGACCGTGCCCGGCAGGTGCGGGCGGGCCTGAACGACAAGGAGACGCTGAACACGCAACTCGCCGGCGACCCGTTCCGGGACGTGCCGGGTGAGCGGATGCTCACCGCGCTGCGCGGCAAGGACGTCCTGTTCACGTTCGTGGAGAGCTACGGCCGGGTCGCGCTGGAGGATCCGGAACTGGCCCCGGAGGTGGACGCCGTCCTCGACGAGGGGACCCGGCAGTTGCGCGCGGCCGGTTACGGCAGCCGCAGCGCGTTCCTCACCTCGTCCACCACCGGCGGTGGAAGCTGGCTCGCGCACGCCACGCTGATGAGCGGCATCCGCACCGACAACCAGTTGCGCTACACCAACCTGGTACGCAGCGACCACCTGACCCTCAACGGCGCGTTCAAGCGCGCCGGCTGGCGGACCGCGCTCGTCATGCCGGCGCTGAACCGGGCGTGGCCGGAGGCGGCATTCTTCGAACCCGACACGCTGTACGGGGCAAAGGAACTCGGCTACAAGGGGCCGCTGTTCAGCTTTTCCTCGCCACCGGACCAGTACACGCTGGCGGAGTTCCAACGCCGCGAGCGCGGCCCCGGGCGCACGCCCGTGATGGCCGAGATCCCGCTGCTCTCCAGCCACCTGCCGTGGACGCCGGTCCCGCCCCTCGTCGGCTGGGACGACATCGGCGACGGCTCGGTCTACAAGGGAACGGCGCGCGCCGACCGCTCGGCGGAGGGCACCCGGGAGGCGTACCGGCAGGCCGTCGTGTACTCGCTGCGCACGCTCATCTCCTACGTGCAGCGGTACGGTGACGAGAACCTGGTGCTGGTGTTCCTCGGCGACCACCAGCCCGCCCGCACGATCACCGGCGACGACGCCGGCAAGGACGTGCCGATCACCGTCGTCGCGAAGGACCCGGCAGTGCTCGACCGCATCGCCGGATGGGGCTGGCAGGACGGGCTCAACCCGGACCCGCAGGCCCCGGTCTGGCCGATGGAGTCGTTCCGGGACCGCTTCCTGCGGGCGTTCGGACCGCAGTCCACCACTCACAGTTAGGGATGTCGTGACGATGCTCGCGCGGGCCTGGGGGATCACCCGTTCCCTGGCCGTCTACCACGGTCAGCCGGCCAAGCACCGGCGTGCCCGGCAGCTCTACGGGCAGTTCCTCTCCCCCGGCGACCTCGCCTTCGACATCGGCGCCCACGTCGGCGGCCGGGTGCGCACCTGGCGGCGGCTGGGCGCGCGAGTGGTCGCGGTGGAGCCGCAGCCCGACTGCCTGCGGGTGCTGCGCCTGGGCTTCGGGCGGGACGCCGACGTGGTGATCGAGCCGACGGCGGTCGGTGCGCGGTCCGGGAG
>NZ_JAGPXV010000226.1:0-8493 GCF_018070405.1 Micromonospora sp. D75 | reverse complement strand
CCGCCCGGCGCCGGGCAGCCGGGACCCGCTGGCGCCGTGCCCGGCGAAGTCGAGCAGCACCGCGACGCCGCCCTGGCGGGCCACCGAGTCGGCCAGCGGCCGCATCAGCCGGGCCGACCCGGCGAAGCCGTGCGCGATCACCACCCCGGGCCGCAGGCCACCGGCCCCGCCGTCGGCACGTACCTCGGTCAGCGGCACCCCGGCCACCGTCGCCCGCGCGGTGCTCAGCCCGGCGTCGGCGCGGACCAGGAGCAGTGCGCCGAGGACGACGGCGAGCAGCGCGACCACGCCGCAGGCGAGCGTTCGCCGCGACGCCGGGCCGGGGGTGGGCATGCCGGCACCCTACGCCGCGTCGGCGGCCCGGCGTGACCTTCGCCGCCCGGTGCCGCCGGGCGGCACTGGCCGCGACGCCGCACACTGGATGCCATGGCGATCCCTCTCCCCCGGCCCGGCGCCCTGCTCGGCCTCACCCGTACCGCAGTGGACCAGGCGCTCGGCTCCGCCGCCACGATGGCCTCGGTACCCGCTCGCGCCTTCGCCGTCCTCGACCAGGTCGAGGCGCTGGTCCGGCGGATCGACGGAGTGGTGGACCGGATCGAGGGCACGCTCGACCGCACCGACCGGGTGCTGGCCGACGCCGAGACGGCGGTCCGCGAGGTGGCGGTGATCAGTGCCGCCGCGACCTCGGCGATCGACACGGCGACCGAGGTGGCCGCCGCCGCGACGGTGGTGGTCGGCGAGGCGCAGCGGGTCTCCGCGGCGGCGGCCACCGTGGTCGGCGAGGCGGACCGGGTGGCCCGCAGCGCGGCCGGTGTGGTCACCGAGGCGGAGACGGTGACCGCGCGGGCGGCGGGCACCCTCGCCACCGCCGAGAAGGCCACCGGCGTCGCGAACGAGCTGCTGGCCGCGTACGAGTCGACGCTGCGCCGGGCCGCACCGATGGCGGCGCGTTTCGTGGAGCAGCTCAGCCCCGAGGAGGTGACCGCCGCGATCCGTCTCGTGGACGAGTTGCCGAAGCTCAAGGACCACCTCACCTCGGACGTGCTGCCGATCCTGGCCACGCTGGACCGGGTCGGCCCGGACCTGCACGACCTGCTGGACGTCACCCGCGACCTCAAGCTCGCGGTCGCCGGCATCCCCGGGCTCGGCATGCTGCGCCGCCGCGGCGAACGCCTCACCGACGAGGTGTAAGGAAGGGCCCCTTGTTAACGCCTCCGGTAGTGAAAGGGGCCCTTCTTAACAGTCGGCGAACAGCTCGTCGATCTCCGCGCGGTGCGGCAGCGCCACCGAGGCGCCGAGCTTGCGTACGCACGCCGCACCGGCGGCCGCCGCCCAGCGCACCGCGTCGGCCAGGTCCCGCCCCTCACCCCAGGCCACGGCGAGCGCCGCGGTGAACGCGTCGCCGGCGGCGGTCGAGTCGACCACGTCCACCGGCACCGCCGGCACGTGCGTCGCCGGCCGCTCCCGGTCGACGTACCAGGCGCCGTCGCCGCCGAGCGTGAGCACCGCCCGGGGCACCAGATCCAGCAGCGCCGCCGGCTCGTCCCGGCCGCGACCGGTCAGCGCCTGCGCCTCCGGCTCGTTCACCACGAGCAGGTCGGTGGCCGCCAGCAGCTCGGCCGGCACCGGCCGGGCCGGCGCGGCGTTGAGCACCACCCGGGTACCTGCCGACCGGGCCGCGAGCGCCGCCTCGGTCACCGTCTCGACCGGCACCTCCAGCTGCGCGACCAGCACGTCCGCATCGCGTACGGCGGAAAGCTCGTCGGCGGTCGGCGACGTGAACGCGGCGTTCGCGCCCGGCGTGACCAGGATGGCGTTCTCCCCCGCGCCGCCGACCATGACCAGGGCGACGCCGGACGGGCCGTAGACCACGCGCAGGTGCCCGGTGTCCACGCCGGCCGCTGTCATCCGGGCCCGCAGCGTCACGCCGAACGAGTCCGAGCCGATCGCGCCGAGGAAGACGCAGGAGGCGCCGGCGCGTACCGCGGCGACGGCCTGGTTGGCGCCCTTGCCGCCGGGCAGCATGACGAAGTCGCTGCCCAGCACCGTCTCACCCGGCCGGGGCAGCGCGGCGCCGATGCCGACCAGGTCCATGTTGGCGCTGCCGACGACGGCGATCCGGGTCTGCGGCACGGTGTCCGTCCCGTCGCTCAGGCGGCGCGGGCGGCCCAGCGGTCGCCGGACCGCGTGACCACCAGCGGCAGGCCGAACGTCTTCGACAGGTTGTCGGCGGTGAGCACGTCGCCGAGCAGGCCCTGCGCCACCACGCCGCCCTCGCGCAGCAGCAGCGCGTGCGTGAAGCCCGGCGGGATCTCCTCGACGTGGTGGGTGACCAGCACCATCGCGGGCGCGTCCGGGTCGTACGCCAGCTCGGCCAGCCGGGCCACCAGGTCCTCGCGCGCGCCCAGGTCGAGCCCGGCGGCCGGCTCGTCGAGCAGCAGCAGCTCCGGGTCGGTCATCAGGGCGCGGGCGATCTGCACCCGCTTGCGTTCGCCCTCGGACAGCGTGCCGTACGCGCGGTCGGCGAGGTGCCCGACACCGAGCTGGCGCAGCAGCGCGGCGGCGCGCGCCTCGTCGGTGCGGTCGTAGCTCTCCCGCCAGCGGCCCACCACCGACCAGGCGGCGGTCACCACCACGTCGGTGACGCGCTCGTCGGCGGGGATCCGCTCGGCGAGCGTCGCGGTGGACAGGCCGATGCGGGTACGCAGCTCGTTGACGTCGGTGCGGCCGATGCGCTCGCCGAGCACGTGGGCGACGCCGTTGGTCGGGTACAGCCGGCCGGAGGCCAGGTTGAGCAGTGTCGTCTTGCCCGCGCCGTTCGGCCCGAGCACCACCCACCGTTCGTCCAGCTCGACCCGCCAGTCGACGTCGTGCACCAGCGCCGTGCCGGAACGCTTGACGCCGACCCCGTCGAGGCTGACCACCAGATCCGCGTCCACGGTCGAGGGGGCGGGGGCGCCCGGGGCGCCGGGGATCAGGTCACCAGTCACCGCACCATCCAATCACGCATCCGGCACGGTGCCCCCCACGGGAGGCGTCGCCACCATAGGGTGGGGCGCCGTGTCGTTGGTCACCGCTTCCGGAAGGACACCCATGCCCGACCGCTGCCGGAAGGCGCGCGGATGAGCGCGGTCATCGAGATCGCCGGCCTCCGCAAGACGTTCCACTCGCTGCGCCAGGGGCGGCGGGTCGCCGTCGACGGCTTCGACATGCTGGTCGAGGCGGGTCAGGTGCACGGTTTCCTGGGGCCGAACGGGTCCGGCAAGACCACCACGCTGCGTGCGCTGCTCGGGCTGGTCCGGCCGGACGCCGGGCGGATGCGCGTGCTGGGCGCCGATTCACCCGAGCGCCTGCCGGACGTGGCCGGCCGGGTCGGCGCGATCGTGGAGAGCCCGCAGTTCTTCGCCAACTTCACCGCGCACCGGACGCTGCGGCTGCTGGCCGTGGCCGGTGGCGTGCCGACCGTCCGGGTGGACGAGGTGCTGGAGCAGGTCGGGCTGCGGGACCGGGGCCACGAGCGGGTCAAGGGCTACTCGCTGGGCATGAAGCAGCGGCTGGCGGTCGCCTCGGCCCTGCTGAAGAACCCGGAGCTGCTGATCCTGGACGAGCCGGCGAACGGGCTGGACCCGGCCGGCATCCGGGAGATGCGCGACCTGACCCGGTCGCTCGCCGAGGCCGGGGTGACGGTGCTGCTCTCCAGTCACATCCTGGCCGAGATCCAGTTGATCTGCGACCACGTGACGATCGTCAGCCGGGGGCGGCGGGTCGCGTACGGGCCGGTGGAGGAGGTGCTGGCCGGCTTCGACCAGCACCAGTGGCGGGTGCGGGTGGCCGACCCGGAGCAGGCCGGTGACCTGCTGGGCCGGGCCGGTCTGTCGGTGACGGCCGGGCCGGACCACCTGGTGGTGACCGGCGTGGAGGATCCGGAGACGATCAGCCGGACGCTCGGCGAGCAGGGCGTGTGGGTACGCGAGCTGGTCCCGCTGCGGCCGGACCTGGAAAGCGTCTTCCTGGAACTGACCGGCGACCACGAGCACATGGGCGTGGAGGTGCCGCGGCAGGTCGACGGCGCGCCGCCGAGCGACGGAGTGATCGACCTCGACGTCCGGGAGAGCCGGGAGGTGGACGCGTGAACCTGGTCCGTGCCGAGCTGGAGCGGCTGGCCGCCCGGCGCTTCGTGCAGCTCATGGTGGTGCTGCTGGCTGCCGCCTTCGCGGTGACGGTGGTGACCACCCTCGCCGGTTCGCACCGGCCCAGCCCGGCGGAGCTGAGCCGCGCGCAGGCGCAGGCGGCGGAGAGCGTCCGCGAGATGGAGATGACGTACGACCGCTGCCTGCGGATCCGGGAGGGCTCGCTCCCGCCGGCCGAGAACGACTACCTGCCGCGCGACTGCGCCCAGATCGACCCGGCCCAGCTCGACGAGCTGCCGACCGCGGCCGACTACCTCAGCGGTGTCTTCGTCTTCGCCAAGGAGGCCGAGCCGCTGCTCTACTTCCTGATCGCGTTCCTGACGCTGTTCGGGTTCCTGGTCGGCGCCTCGTACATCGGGGCCGACCTGAACTCGGGCGGGGTGGTCAACCTGCTGCTGTGGCGGCCCCGGCGGTCGACGGTGCTCGCCGCGAAGCTGGGCACCCTGCTGGGCGGGCTGGTCGGCCTGTCGGTGCTGGCCTCGGTGGCGTACCTCGGGGCGTTCTGGTTGATCGGCCAGGCGTCCGGTCTGGTGGGGCGGACCGGTGGCGACTTCTGGCCGTCGCTCGCCGCGATCTGGGGGCGCGGCCTGGTGCTGGTGCTGCTCGCCGCGGCGCTCGGCTTCGCCGTCGCCACGCTGGGCCGGCTGACGTCGGCGGCGCTCGGCGCGGTGGCCGCGTACGTGGTGGTGTGGGAGCTGGGGGCGCGGCTGGTGTTCCAGATCCTCCAGGTGGGCCGGCCGGACCGGTACATGCTGTCCAGCTATCTGGCGGCCTGGCTCTCCGGTGAGGTGCGGCTCTGGGACGGCAACGCCTGCGGCCCCGGGATCTCCGGCTACTGCGACGGTTCGTACACGGTGACCTGGCCGTCGGGTCTGGTGGTGCTGCTCGGGCTCACCGGCGCGCTCGTGGCCGCGGCGTTCACGGTGTTCCGCCGCCGCGACCTGATGTGACGGAAGGGCAGGCCCGGCAACTCCTTGCGAACCCTGACGCCATGATGAAGGATTCCTTCACATGGCGTCAGGGCGCACGACGCGGTCAGCCGACCGTCGAGCCGAACACCTCGTCGCGCACCGCGTCCAGCGCGGTACGCAGCGCGCCGCGCAGGATCGGCTCCTCGGTCAGCCCGGTGGTCACCACCCGGGGCCGGACGAGCGTGATCGCGGCGACCTCGTGCTGCACCCGCTCGGCCAGCGCCGCCCCGCCCGCCTGCCCGACCGCGCCGGCGAGCACCACCAGCGGCGGGTCCAGCACCACGCAGGTGCTCGCCACGCCGAGCGCCAGCCGGCGGGCCAGCTCGTCCAGCATCGGCCCACCGGCGGTGCCGGCCGCGATCGCCGCGCGTACCACCTCGGCCGCCCGGGCCGCCGCGACGCCCTGCTCCGCCGCCTTCGGGGTGGCGAAGCCGTGCTCGGCGGCCACCGCGCGTACCGCGTCGGCGCCGACGAGCTGCTGGAATGCCGGCTTGGCCCGCTTGGACACGTCGCGCGGGATGGGCGCGCCGGGCACCGGCAGGTAGCCGATCTCGCCGGCCGCGCCGCTGCTGCCGTGGTGCAGCCGCCCGCCCAGCATGATCGCCAGGCCGACGCCGGCGTCCACCCAGACCAGCACGAAGTCGGAAGTGCCCTGGGCCGCGCCGGACTGCGCCTCGGCCACCGCGGCGAGGTTCACGTCGTTCTCGAACACGACCGGGGTGTCCAGGTCCTCGCGCAGCGCGGCGAGCAGGCCGCTGTGCCAGCGCGGCAGGTTGAACGCGAAGGTGATGTCGCCGGTCTGCGGGTCCACCAGGCCGGGGGTGCCGAGCACGACGCGCCGGACGGCGGACAGCTCCGCCCCGGCGCTGCTGGCCGCCTGGACCACCGCGTTGTGCACCACCCCGACCGGGTCGTCGGTGTCCTTCGTGGACTGCTCGACCCGGCCGGCCACCGTACCGGTGATGTCGGCGCAGGCCGCCACCACCCGCTCCGCGCCGACGTCCACGCCCACCACGTACGCGCTGCTCGGCCGGACGGCGTAGAGCTGGGCGTTCGGGCCCCGCCCGCCGGCCTGCTCGCCGACCCGGGCGACCAGGCCGCGCTCCTCCAGCCGTTCGACGAGCTGGGACGCGGTGACCTTGGACAGCCCGGTCAGCTCACCGATCCGGGCCCGGGTCAGCGGGCCGCGTTCGAGCAGCAGCTCCAGCGCCGCACGATCGTTGAGCGCCCGCAGGAGTCGGGGGGTACCGGGCAGCCGGGTCGCACTCATGCCGTCGTCCTCAATTTTCAGTAAAGTTTTCTAACCACAAAACGCCTGCCGAGGGGCGTCCGTTAGCGTATCGGCCGCCCCGATCCGCGAAGGTCGGACGACCCGGCAGGGAAAGGGGATACTCGTGGGTCAGGATCCAGGACTCCGGCGGCTCGCGCTGGGCACGCTGCTGGCCGCGTACCCGGGTCCGGTCCCGCCGGACTGGGCGGTCGACCTGCTCGCCGACGGGCTCGCCGGGCACACCCTGTTCGGCACCAACATCCATGACCCGGCCCAGGTCGCGGCGTCCACGGCGGCGCTGCGCGCCGGCCGCCCCGACGTGATCGTCGCGATCGACGAGGAGGGCGGCGACGTCACCCGGCTGGCCCACGCCACCGGCAGCCCGTACCCGGGCAACGCCGCGCTCGGCGCCGTCGACGACCCCGCGCTGACCCGCGAGGTGTACGCGGCGATCGGCGCCGAGCTGGCCGCGCTCGGCGTCACGCTCGACCTGGCGCCCACCGTCGACGTGAACACCGCCGACGAGAACCCGGTCATCGGCACCCGCTCGTTCGGCGCCGACCCGAAGCGGGTGGCGGTCCACTCGGCCGCCGCCGTCGCCGGCCTCCAGTCGACGGGCGTGGCCGCCTGCGCCAAGCACTTCCCCGGGCACGGCGCCACAGTCGCCGACTCCCACCACGAGCTGCCCACAGTCGACGTGCCGCCGGCCGTCCTGCGGGAACGGGACCTGCCGCCGTTCGCCGCGGTGGTCGACGCGGGCGTCCGCGCGGTGATGACCGCGCACATCCGGGTGCCGGCGCTGACCGGCGACGGCCCGGCCACGTTCAGCCGCGCGGTCCTGCACGACCTGCTGCGCGTCGAGTACGGCTTCACCGGCGCGGTAGTCACCGACGCGCTGGAGATGAAGGGCGCGGTGCTCGCCGCCGGCGGGGTCGGCACGGGCGCGGTCCGGGCGCTGGCGGCCGGCGCGGACCTGCTCTGCATCGGCGCCCGGGTCGACGCCGAGCTGGTCGAGTCGGTCGCCGCCGAGATCGTCGCGGCGATCGGCGACGGGCGGCTGGCGCGCGAGCGGGTCGAGGAGGCGGCCGGCCGGACCGCCGCGCTCGCCGCCACCGGCCCCGCCGACGCCCCGCCGCCCGCCACCGACGGCCTCGGCTACGCCGCCGCGCTGCGGGCGGTACGGGTCGAGGGCGACCTCACCCGCGCCGCCGCACCCCTGGTGGTGCAGGTGCACGCCACCTCCACCGTCGCCGAGGGGCGGGTGCCGTGGGGGCTCGGCCCGCACCTGGCCGCCGGGATCGAGCAGGCCCGCGCGGTGGCGGGCGAGACCGACCCGGAGAAGCTGCGGCGGCTCGCCGGGGACCGGCCGGTCGTGCTGGTCGGGCGGCACTTGCACCGGCTGCCCGGCGCGCGGGAGCTGGTCGAGGCGCTGGCCGCCACGCATCAGGTGACAGTGGTCGAGATGGGCTGGCCGGGCGCGTGGCGGCCGGCTGGCGCGCGCGCGTTCGTCGCCACCCATGGCGCCAGCCACGCCAACGGCCGCGCCGCCGCGCAGACGCTGGGCCTGACCGGCTGACCGCATCACTCTTGAACACGTTCAAAATCTGTCGTACGCTCAGGGCGTCCTTGATTTGAACACGTTCAAGAGAGGCGACGGGGATGGACGTGAAGGTCTGGATGTACCTGGCCTACCTCGCGGTCAGCATCGGTCTGACCATCTGGGTGGCCCGGGCACTGTCCCGCAACGGGTTGGTGTTCCTGCAGGACGTGTTCGCCGACAGCCGGCTGGCCGAGGCGGTCAACAGCCTGCTCGTGGTCGGCTTCTACCTGCTCAACCTCGGCTACGTCACGGTGGCGATGAAGGAGTCCGGCCCGGTCGGCGACACCAGCCAGGCGCTGGAGCAGCTCTCCATGAAGGTGGGCCTGGTCCTGCTGGTACTGGGCGCGCTGCACTTCTTCAACGTCTTCGCGCTCGGCCGCTACCGGCGCGGCCGCCTGCGGCAGCAGGCCACCCACCCGCCGCTGCCGCCGGTCAGTATCCACCCGCCGCCGGGTGGGCCCG
>NZ_JAGPXV010000225.1:0-8506 GCF_018070405.1 Micromonospora sp. D75 | reverse complement strand
GGGTGTTCAGCGCCGGCGCCGACATGCACGCCCTCGGCGACATCGTCGGTGACCCGGCGGCGTTCGCCGCCTTCATGCAGGACTGGCACGACGCGTTCGACGCGGTCGCGGCGTGCAGCCGGCCCACCGTCGCGGCGGTGCACGGAATCGCCTTCGCCGGCGGCTTCGAGCTGTTCCAGGTGTGCGACGTCGCGGTCGTCGCCGACGACGCCCGGCTCGGCGACCAGCACGCCCGCTACGGGCTCTTCCCCGGCGGGGGCAGCGCCCAGCGCCTGCCCCGGCTGATCGGTGACCGGCGGGCCCGGTGGCTGCTGCTGTCCGGTGAGGAGATCCCGGCGGCCGACGCCGTGGCGGCAGGCCTGGCCAACGAGGCGGTACCGGCCGACCGGGTCGTCGCCCGGGCGAGCGAGATGGCCGCCCTCCTGGCCACCCGCAGTCCGCTCGCCAGCGCGGCGATCAAACGCGCGCTGGCCGCCGGCGCCGGACTCGACGTGGGCGCGGCCCTCGCCGCCGAACGCCCGATCGCGCTGGCCCACATGGCCTCCGCCGACGCGCGGGCCGGCCTGGACGCCTTCTACCGACGTGTGGCCCCGAGATTCCCCAGCAACCAGGGAGAGGCATGAGCAGCTACAGCGACATCCTGTACGAGGTCGCCGACAACGTCGCGACCATCACCATCAACCGGCCGGAGCGCCGTAACGCCTTCCGGTCGGAGACGCTCGACGAGCTGATCGACGCGTTCCGGGCCGCGGAGGCCGACCGTGAGGTGGGCGTGATCGTGCTGACCGGCGCCGGGGACAAGGCGTTCTGCGCCGGCGGGGACATCCACTGGGAAGAGGCGTCCGACGAGTCCGGCGCCATCCAGATGGCCCGCCGTACGACGATCCTGTCGCTGGTCATGCGCGGCTGCGGCAAGCCGATCATCGCGCGGGTGCGCGGCTTCGCCGTCGGCGGCGGCAACGAGTTGCAGATGCTGTGCGACCTCACTGTCGCCTCCGAGGACTCCCGCTTCGGGCAGTCCGGGCCGAAGATGGGCTCGGTGCCGGTGTGGTGGGGCACGCAACTGCTGCCGCGGATGGTGGGCGAGAAGAAGGCCCGCGAGATCATCTTCCTCTGCGAGCAGTACACCGCGCGCGAGGCGCTCGACATGGGCTTGATCAACAAGGTCGTGCCGGTCGAGGAACTCGACACCACGGTACGCGCGTGGTGCGACCGGATGCTGACGCTCAGCCCGCAGGCGCTGCGGGTCGCGAAGATCTCGCTCAACTACGAGTCCGACCAGTTGTGGCCGTCGGTGCTGCACGGCAACCAGATGATCTCGTTCATCCACGGCACCGAGGAGTTCCACGAGGGCACCCGCGCCTTCCTGGAGAAGCGCCCGCCGCAGTTCGGCAAGTTCCGCAAGTGAGGGGAGACGCAGGTGCGGTGTGACGGCAAGGTGGCGCTCGTGGTGGGCGCCGGCAGTGGCATCGGGGCATCGGCCGCCGAGGTGTTCCACGCCAACGGCGCCACGGTGGCGGTCGCCGACATCAATCTCGCCGGGGCGCAGGACACGGCGGGCCGGCTGGTCGAGGCGGGTGCCAAGTCCTCCGCGTTCGCTGTCGACATCACCCGCCGGGACCAGACCGAGGACCTGGTACGCGACGTGCTGGCCGAGTACGGGCGCATCGACATCCTGGTCAGCACGGTCGGGTGGTCGGACACGACGTTCCTGGTGGACGAGGACGAGGCGTACTGGCGCCGGATCATCGACATCAACCTGATGGGGTCGATCTTCCTGTGCCGGGCGGTGCTCGACCACATGATCGAGCGGCGCTCCGGGTCGATCGTGCTGACCAGCTCCGACGCCGGGAAGGTCGGCACCATGGGGGAGACGGTGTACGCGGCGGCCAAGGCCGGCGTGATCGGCTTCGTCAAGTCGCTGGCCCGGGAGGTCGCCCGGCACCAGCTGCGGATCAACGCGATCTCGCCCGGGCCCACCGACACCCCGCTCATCCGGGCCCAGACCGACCAGCGGGTGATCGAGAAGATGGTGCGGGCGGTGCCGCTCAAGCGCATGGGCGAGCCCGTCGAGCAGGCCAACGCGTTGGTCTTCCTGGCCTCGGACGCCGCCTCGTACATCACCGGCCAGACGGTGAGCGTCAGTGGCGGCTTGACCATGACGTCGTAGCGGCCATGTCCACGATGGACGACATCGAGCTGTCGGCCGAGGACCGGGCACTGCGCGACCTGGTCCGGCGGCTGGCGCGGGAGCGGATCGCCGGGGAGGCCCGGCGGATCGACGAGGCGGAGGAGTACCCGCACTCGTCGATGCGGCTGCTCGGCGAGGCCGGGCTGTTCGGGCTGCTGATCCCGGAGCGGTACGGCGGCCAGGGCGCCGGCATGCGCCAGTACGCCCTGACCACCGAGGAACTGGCGCGGGCCTGCGCGGCCACCACCACCGCGTTCATCACGCAGACCCACGCGATGCTGCCGATCCTGGCCGTCGGCGACGACGAGCAGAAGCGCCGGTGGCTGCCCGGCCTCGCCGCCGGGCGGGCGCTCGGCGCGATCGCCATCACCGAGCCGGAGGCCGGCACCGACGTGCCGGCCCTCGCGACGCGGGCGGTCCGCGACGGCGACGGGTACGTCGTCTCCGGCCGGAAGATGTTCATCACCAGCGGCGGCGTCGCCGACCTGATCACGCTGTTCGCCCGTACGTCGCCGGGACGCGACGGGATCAGCGTCTTCGTCGTCGACGCGCGCTCGCCGGGAGTGCGGCCCGGCCGGCCACTGGCGAAGATGGGCATCCGTGCGTCGAACACGGTGGAGCTGGCGTTCGACGAGGTGCGTGTGCCGGCGACGGCCCGGCTCGGGCCCGAGGGGATCGGCTTCCACACGGCCGTGCACGTGCTGTCCGACGCGCGGATCAGCACCGCGGCCCAGGCGGTGGGCATCGCGCAGCGCGCGTACGACATCGCCGACGAGTTCACCCGGCAGCGGCGTCAGTTCGGCCGGCCGGTGCGGGAGTTCCAGGCCGTGCAGTTGCGGCTCGCCGACATGTACATCGCCGTGGTCACCGCCCGGCTGCTCGTGCAGCGGCTCGCCCGGTTCGTCGACGCGGCGCCGGACGGGAATCGGGCGGTCGAGGCCGCCGCGGCGAAGGTCTACTGCTCCGACGTCGCGATGCGGGTCGCCGGCGACGCCGTGCAGCTGATGGGCGGCTACGGCTACATGCGCGAGTTCGAGGCCGAGCGGTGCATGCGCGACGCGAAGATCACGCAGATCTACGACGGCACCAACGACGTCAACCGGCTGGTGCTGGCCCGGCAGCTCGCGAAGCGGTCGGCATGACGCCGCTGTCGGGGCGGGTCGCGGTCGTCACCGGCGCCAGCCGCGGGCTCGGCCGGCAGGCCGCCCTGGCACTGGCCGGGGCGGGCGCCGCCGTGGTGG
Organism: Micromonospora sp. D75; assembly: GCF_018070405.1. NCBI lineage: Bacteria > Bacillati > Actinomycetota > Actinomycetes > Micromonosporales > Micromonosporaceae > Micromonospora > Micromonospora sp. D75. The sequence continues at coordinate 5,074 of NZ_JAGPXV010000225.1, read as the reverse complement.
CCGCCGGCCGCGACCGCGCGGCGCTCGACGAGACGTGCGCACTGGTCGAGTCGGTGGGCGCCTCGGCCCTGCCGGTGGTCTGCGACGTGACCGACGAGGCGCAGGTGGACGCCCTCACCCGGTCGGCGGTGGACCGGTACGGGCGCATCGACGTGCTGGTCAACAACGCCGGCGTCGCGTCGGAGCACAGGGCGCTGGAGCTCGACGTCGCGGAGTTCCGCCGGGTCCTGGAGACGAACGTGATCGGCACGTTCCTGCCGGCCCGGGCGGTCGCCGCGCACATGCGCGACCGGGGCGGCGGCGCGGTGGTCAACATCGGGTCGGTGATGGGCCGCTCGGGAACGTCCGGACTGTCGCACTACGGCGCCAGCAAGGCCGCCGTCTTCCAGCTCACCCGCGGCTGGGCGGTGGAGTGGGCCCGGTACGGCATCCGCGTCAACTGCCTCGCCCTCGGCTACTTCCCGACCGGCATCAACCGGGACCGGCTGGCCGAGGAGGGGGTGGCCGAGCGCGTGCTGGCGCGGGTGCCGGCCCGCCGGTTCGGCGTCCCGGCGGAGATCGGACCGACTGTGGTCCACCTGGCGTCCGACGCCAGCCGCTACATGACCGGGCAGGTCGTCTACCTGGACGGCGGTATGTCCGCACGCTGAGGAGGTACGCGAGATGGCGGGACCGTTGACGGGTGTCCGCGTGGTGGAGCTGGCCGGACTGGGACCCGCGCCGTACGGCGTGATGCTCCTGGCCGACCTCGGCGCCGACGTCGTCCGGGTCGACCGGGCCCCGTCGGATCCGGCGGATCTGGGCCGGCTCATGGCCGGCTGCTGGCGGGGCCGGCGGTCGGTGGCGGTGAACCTCAAGCACGATGCGGGCCTGCAGATCCTGCTCGACCTCGCCGACGGCGCCGACGTCCTGGTCGAGGGTTTCCGGCCGGGCGTGGCCGAGCGGCTCGGCTTCGGGCCGCAGGTGTGCCTGACCCGCAACCCGCGCCTGGTCTACGCGCGGATGACCGGCTGGGGCCAGGACGGGCCACTGTCGACCGCGGCCGGTCACGACCTCAACTTCCTCGCCGTCGCCGGCCTGCTGCACGGGATGGGCCGGGCGGACGCCCCGCCTCCACCGCTGCCCGGCTACGTCGGAGACTTCGGTGGCGGCGGGGCCTTCCTGGCGATCGGCGTGCTGGCCGCGCTGCTGGACCGGCGGCGCACCGGGCTGGGCCAGGTGGTCGACGCCTCCGTGCTGGACGGAGCGGCGTCGCTCGGCTCGTTCGTGTACGGCCTGGCCGCAATGGGCGAGTGGACGGACGAGCGGGAGGCCAACCTCAGCGACGGGGGGTGCCCCTTCTACGACACGTACCAGACCGCTGACGGCGGATACGTGGCGGTCGGCGCGCTGGAGCCGCGCTTCTACGTGGAGATGCTGCACGGCGTCGGCCTGGACCCGGCCGAGTGGCCGCAGCACGACCGGACCCGGTGGCCGGCGTTGCGGTCCGCGCTGACCGCGCGGTTCGCGACGTCCACCCGGGACGAGTGGGCGCGGCGGTTCGCGGGGCGGGACGCCTGCGTCAGCCCGGTGCTGCGGCTGGCCGAGGCGCCGCACCATCCGCACAACGTCGCCCGGGGGGTGTTCGAGGAGGCAACGGGCCGGTGGCAGCCGGCGCCGGCTCCGCGGCTGTCCCGTACCCCGCTATCGGCCGGACGGCCGGCGCCGCGGGTCGGCGAGCACACCGCCGAGGTGTTGGCCGAGCTGGGCCGAACGGCGGATGACATGGCACGTCTTCGGTCGATCGGCACAGTCGAGGAAAACTGAATACTGGACACTGGATACCGTTTTTCCTATGCTCCTGAGGCAGCCCGGTTGAGGCGACGAGTCCGGCCGACAGGGCGATGAGCTGGTGCTCTTCCGCCCGGTGACCTTCGGAGCCGGCCTGGCGAGCGACGGCTTCACCCGACGCCTTCCGCGTCGTCCGCCGTCGCGGCCACAGTTTGGAGGCAGCTCATGGTGCGAAAGTCGGTTACGGCGATCGCCCTGTTGGCGTTGGCGCTTGCGGGTTGCACAACCACCTCGAGTGAGGGCGGCGGCACGCAGGTCAGCACACAGGGCGTCACCGACACGGAGATCTACATCCAGGGATTCGGCCCCATCACCGGTCCGGCCAGCTGGGTCGGCCTCGGCAACCGCGACGGCTTCGCCCTCGCGGTCAAGGAGATCAACGCCGCGGGCGGTGTGCACGGCCGGAAGATCCGGTTCGAGTTCCACGACGACGCGTTCCAGGTCGCGCAGGCCCAGCAGGTCGCGCGGCGCATCATCCAGCAGGACAAGCCGTTCATGGTGTACGCCGGCACGGGCAGCACGACCTTCCTCGCGGTCGCCGACCAGCTGCGGCAGAGCGGACTGCCGGTCTACAACGGCTTCTCCGGCAGCGAGGCCGCCCGCAAGACCCCCGAGGTCGACAACATGTTCCACGGCGAGGCCGTCTCCACCAAGTGGGTCGCGCCCAGCATCGCCGACATGGTCGCGGACAACCTCAAGGCCACCCGGGTCGCGATCCTGCACGAGGACGGCGAGTGGGGCCGCACGCTGTGCGCCCAGGTCGCGACCGAGCTGCAGGGCAAGAGCGGCCTGCAGGTGGTCGCCAACGAGACGTACCCGGCCGCCGGCAACGACTTCACCGGCCAGCTCGTGGCGATCCGTAACGCCAACCCGCAGGTCGTCGTCAACTGTGGCCTGTTCCCGGCCGCGAAGATCATCCTGCGGCAGGCTCGCGAGCTGGGGCTGAAGGCCCAGTTCGTCGGCGACGCGGGCCAGGCCAACGCCACCGTCTGGACGGGCAACGAGGCGGCCGCCGAGGACTGGCTGTTCAACTGGTACGAGCCGCAGTTCCTCACCGACACCACCGGCGCGCAGGGCGAGTTCCTGCAGAAGTACAAGGCCGAGTACCCGTCGGCGCCGACCGGACGGCCCAACCACGCCGACAACTTCTCCTACACCGCTGCCTATCTGCTCAAGAGCGCGCTGGAGGAGGCCGGCAAGGACCTCACGGCGGAGAAGTTCATCGAGGCGCTCGCCGCCGTCAAGGACGCCAGGCCGACGCCGATCAGCCCCAACGTCAGCTGCGCCAACGAACGCCACGAGTGCTTCGTCGACCTGGTCTGGATGCGGATCCAGGGCGGCAAGGCGGTACCGGTGGACGACGCCGGCCTCGCCCAGATCGCCGGCAAGGTCTCCGGCTCCTGACTCAACCCCTCCCGGGCCCGGCCGCACCGGCCGGGCCCGCGGCGCAAGCGAGGTACTGATGTGACAGTCATCCAACTGCTTGTCAACTCGCTCACGCTCGGCGCGATCTATGCGCTCGTGGCGCTGGGTCTCGTACTGGTCTTCAAGTCCTCCGACCTGGTCAACTTCGGGGCCGGCGACTGGGTGCTCGCCGGCGCGTACATCGCGCTCGCCCTGCTGACCGCCGGCCTGCCCCTCTACCTGGTGCTGATTCTGGCGCCGCTGGGCGGCGCGCTGATGGGGCTGGTCATCGACCGCGCGGTGTTCCGCCGGATCATGAGCGCCTCACCGTGGACGTTCGTCGTCGCGAGCCTCGCGGTCGGCGGGCTGCTGCGCGAGCTCGCCGTCCTGCGCTACCAGTCCAACCACTTCCCGTTCCCGCCGGTGCTGTCCCGCGACCCGGTCGAGGTCCTCGGCGTACGCATCACACCGCAGAACCTGTGGGTGCTCGGCGCGACGGTCGTCGTGGTGACCGCGCTGCTGCTGTTCTTCCGCTACACCACGTACGGGCGCGCGCTGGAGGCGGTCGCGCAGAACCGGGTCGGCGCCCAGATCGTCGGCATCAACCTGAGCCGGGCCCTGATGGTCACCTGGGCTCTCGCCGGCGCGGTGAGCGCTGTCGCCGCCGTCCTGATCGCCCCGTCGACAGACGTCTCACCGGAGATCGGCCTGCTGCTGGTCAAGGGATTCGTCGCGGCGGCGCTCGGCGGCCTGGACAGCCTCGAAGGCGCGGTGATGGGCGGCGTCGCGGTGGCCGCGATCGAGACCTTCACCCAGGTCTACCTCAACCAGGCAGCCGTCGACGTGGTCGTCTACGGCCTGCTGCTCGTCGTCATGTGGGTGCGGCCGGCCGGCCTGCTCGGCCGCCGCGTGGTCCGGAGGGTCTGAGCGGATGAGCAACCAGACCGTAGGCAGCACCGAGAAGGCCCCGGCGGCCACCGTCTCGGCGCCGGCGCCGCAGACGGCCGGCGACGGCCGTCTGCCACGCGCAGCCCGGGCCGCGGCATGGCTCCTCGTCGGAATCGTCCTGCTGGCGCTCCCGCTGCTGCTACCACCGTTCCGGACCTATCTGGCCACAGTGGTCCTCGTCTACGTCATCGCCGTGGTCGGCCTCAACGTCGTGATGGGCTTCTCCGGGCAGATCTCCATCTCGCACGCGGCGTTCATGGGGGTCGGCGCCTACACCACGGCCGTCCTGATGGGACGGTGGGAGCTGCCGTTCCCGCTCGCCGCGCTGGCCGGCGTCCTGCTCGCCACCCTGCTCGGCTACGTGGTCGGCCTGCCGGCGCTGCGCATCGCGGGGCACTACCTGGCCCTGGCCACGCTGGCGTTCCAGCTCATCGTGCAGAGCGTCATCTTCAACTGGGAATCGGTCACCAACGGGCCACGCGGCATCGCCGTACCGCCCGCAGTGGTCGGGGTGTTCCCGCTCGCCGACCGCAACCTGTACTACCTCGTCCTCGTCGCCGCGCTGCTCAGCCTGCTCTTCGTCCGCAACGTGGTGCGTTCCCGGGTCGGGCGGGCGTGGCGGGCCATCCGGGACAAGGAGATCGCCGCGTCCGTGTTCGGCGTCGACGTGGCCCGGTACAAGACGCTCGCCTTCGGGGTGAGCGCCGCATACGCGGGCCTGGCCGGCGCGATGTTCGCCATCACCGTCGGATTCCTCGACCCGGCCGCGTTCAACCTGTGGGAGTCGGTCAAGCAGCTCACCATGGTGCTCTTCGGTGGGCTCGGCACGCTCGTCGGCCCGCCGCTCGGCGCGACGCTCCTCGTCCTCGCGCCGGAGTTCCTGACCCCGTTC
>NZ_JAGPXV010000224.1:0-8511 GCF_018070405.1 Micromonospora sp. D75 | reverse complement strand
AGCCGGGCCCCCGCACGCGCGGGGGCCCGTCTCAGTTCTCGTCGGTGGCGAGCCGGCCGTAGACCACCGAGTCGACCCGGGCGCCGTCCGGGCCGGGCAGCCGCCCGCGCAGCAGCCCTTCCCGCCGGAAGCCGGCCCGTTCCAGCACGCGCTGCGAGGCCACGTTGTCCGGCCGGGTACCGGCCCAGAGCCGGGCCACCCCGATGCCGAACGCCCACCCGGCGACCAGCCGGACCGTACGCGCGGCCAGCCCGCGCCCGCGCGCCTCCGGCAGCAGGCTGTAGCCGATCATCGCCTGGCCGGTGGCGGGCTCGTCGTAGAACAGCGCGCACCCGCCGACGACAGCGCCGGCCACCGCGTCGACGATCGCGAGGTCGGCAGCCTCGCCGGCCAGCCAGCGGCTCGCCGCCAGCCGGCAGCGCCGCGCGAGCGCGGCCCGCTCCGGCGCCACCGGCGGCGCCCGGTTCGCCACCACCTCCGGCAGCGAGTGCAGCCGGTGCAGCACGTCGGTGTCCGCCGGCCCCACCGGCCGCAGCGTCACCACGCCGTCGGTGAGCCGGCCGCCGGGCAGGTCCGGCAGCAGGCGGGCGACCGGCCCGGGCCGGTCGTCGGCCAGCCGCACCCAGGCGATCAGATCCTCGCGTACGCCGCCCGCGCTCGCGCCCGCCGCCCGGCGTACGCCCTCGTGCCGGTAGCCGCAGGCCAGGGCGATGCGCTGGCTCGGCACGTTGTCGACGCGGGTGAGCAGTTCCAGCCGGGCCGCCCCGGCGGCGAACGCACGCTCGGTCAGCAGCCGGGTGGCGGCGCTCGCCACGCCCCGGCCGCGCGCCGCGGGACCCACCCAGTAACCGATCTCGTAGCTCGCCCGCTCCGCGCTGAGCCGGCTCAGACCGATGCTGCCGAGGAGCCGGTCGGTGGCCGGGTCGGCGATCGTGTACGCGGCCCCACCCGCCGCCCACGCCGCTGGCGAGCCCTCGGTGATCCACCAGCGGGCGGCGTCCTCGTCGTAGGGATCGGGCAGCAGGGGCATGAACCGGCGGGTCTCCGGGTCGGCGCACCCGGCCACCATGTCCGGCACGTCCGCGAGGTGGCACGGCCGCAGCCGTACGCCGTACCCCTCGATCGTCTCCGGCGTCACACCAGGTCCTCCGGCAGCAGCGCGCCGATCCACGCGTCCTGGCGCTCGCCGCGGTGCTGGACGCCGCCGCGCAGCGTGCCCTCGACGGTGAAGCCGGCCTTCTCGGCGGCCCGCCGCGAGGCGGTGTTGCCCACGTTGGCCCGCCACTCGATCCGGGCCAGGCCGAGCGTGGTGAAGCCCCAGGCGCACACGGCGGTGAGCGCGGCCGGCAGGTAACCCCGGCCGCGCGCGTGCGGCGCGGTCATGTATCCCACGTCGGCCACCAGCGGGTCGTTGGGGAGGATACGCAGGTCGATCGAGGCGACGTAGCTGTCGTCCGGGTCGGCCACGGCGAACGTCGCGGCGGTGCCCCGGGCCCAGGCCGGGCGGACCAGGTCGTGCAGGAAGCCCTCGGCGTGCTCCGGCCGGTACGGGTGCGGCACAGTGGTCCAGCGGATCGTCTGCTCGTCCTGGCAGGTGCGGGTCACCGCGGGCAGGTCGCGCTCCTCCAGCGCGCGCAGCCGCAGCTCGGTGTCCCCGGCGGTGGCGAACAGGACCGGCTGCGGGCGGCCGAAGACCGCCGCGCGGCGGGCCTGCAGCGTGTCCGGCCCGTAGGGGACCGGGTCGCCGGGCGCGGCCAGCTCGGCCGGGAACAGGGAGCCGATCCAGCCCTCCGGGCGGCCGCCGGGGCTGGGGTGGGCCAGCCGCAGTTCACCCTCGACGCGGAAGCCGGCGCGCAGCGCGACCAGCCGCGAGGCGTGGTTGCCGATCTCGGCCTGCCAGGTGAGCCGGCGCAGCTTGAGCGCGTCGAACGCCCAGCGGGCGAGCGCGCGGGTGGCGCGGACCGCGACGCCCCGGCCCCGGGCCCACGGCGCTGTCCAGTAGCCGACCTCGGCCGAGTCCAGCTCGCGGTCCACGGAGACCAGGCCGCACGAGGCGAGCAGCTCCCCGGTGCCGGCGTCGCAGACCGCGAACGGTGCGCCCGCGCCCTCGGCCCAGGCGGTCGCGCTGAACGTGGTCACGAACTCGGCGGCGTGCTCCGGCAGGTACGGGCGAGGTACGGTGGTCCAGCGCTGGATGTCCGGATCCTGGCAGGCACGGTGCACCGCGTCGGCGTCCGCCGCACGCCAGGGGCGCAGCAGCAGGCCGTCCTCGATGATCTCCACAGGCTCCATCCGAGCCATCGTGCCGGATCGTTCGCGCACGGCGTAACCCGATTAGCGGCCGGTGGCGCACGGTCGCGGCGTTATGTCGGGTTCCGGAGCCCGGACCGCCGCCACCAGTGACCATCGTCGCCTCCGAGCGCCTACGATGGTTCGAGACCGTCTAGGGGAGCGTTGATCCGTGTCGATTCTGGAAAAGGTCCTTCGCGCCGGCGAGGGGCGCATGGTGCGTCGGCTCAAGGCCATCGCGGCCGCCGTCAACTCGATCGAGGACGACTACGTCAACCTCAGCGACGACGAGCTACGCGGCATGACCGACCAGTTCAAGGAGCGGCTCGCTGACGGCGAGACCCTCGACGACCTGCTGCCCGAGGCGTTCGCGGTGTGCCGTGAGGCGGCCTCCCGGGTGCTCGGCCAGCGTCCCTACGACGTCCAGGTCATGGGTGGCGCGGCACTGCACTTCGGCAACATCGCCGAGATGAAGACCGGTGAGGGCAAGACGCTCACCTCGGTCATGCCGGTCTACCTGAACGCGCTCGCCGGCAAGGGCGTGCACGTGGTCACCGTGAACGACTACCTGGCCGAACGCGACGCCGCCTGGATGGGCCGGGTGCACGAGTTCCTCGGCCTGCGCGTCGGCGTGGTGCTGCCCAACCGGCCCGCCACCGAGCACCGCGCGGCCTACGAGTGCGACATCACCTACGGCACCAACAACGAGTTCGGCTTCGACTACCTGCGCGACAACATGGCCTGGTCGAAGGACGAACTGGTCCAGCGCGGCCACTTCTTCGCCGTGGTCGACGAGGTCGACTCGATCCTCATCGACGAGGCGCGTACCCCGCTGATCATCTCCGGTCCGGCCGAGCACTCCGCCCGGTGGTACCAGGAGTTCGCCACCGTGGTGGCCCGGCTCCAGCCCGGCACCGACGGCGAGGGCGACTACGAGGTCGACTACGCCAAGCGCACCATCGCGATCACCGAGCGCGGCGTGGCCAAGGTGGAGGACCGCCTCGGCATCGACAACCTGTACGAGTCGGTGAACACCCCGCTCGTCGGCTACCTGAACAACGCCATCAAGGCCAAGGAACTCTACAAGCGCGACAAGGACTACATCGTCAACGACGGCGAGGTCCTGATCGTCGACGAGTTCACCGGCCGCATCCTGCACGGCCGCCGCTACAACGAGGGCATGCACCAGGCGATCGAGGCCAAGGAGGGGGTGGAGATCAAGCAGGAGAACCAGACCCTGGCCACCATCACCCTCCAGAACTACTTCCGCCTCTACGACAAGCTCTCCGGCATGACCGGTACCGCCCAGACCGAGGCGGGCGAGTTCAACAAGGTCTACAAGGTCGGCGTCGTGACCATCCCGACGCACCGGCCGATGGTCCGGCTCGACCGGCCCGACGTCATCTACAAGACCGAGAAGGCCAAGTTCAACGCCGTCGTCGAGGACATCGCCGAGCGGCACGAGCAGGGCCAGCCGGTGCTCGTCGGCACCGTCTCGGTGGAGAACTCCGAGATCCTGTCGCACATGCTGCGCCGCCGCGGCATCCCGCACTCCGTGCTGAACGCGAAGTTCCACGCCAAGGAGGCGGAGATCGTCGCCCAGGCCGGGCGCAAGGGCGCGGTCACCGTCGCGACCAACATGGCCGGCCGCGGTACGGACATCCTGCTCGGCGGCAACCCCGAGTTCCTCGCCGCGAACGAGCTGCGCCAGCGCGGGCTCGACCCGGTCGAGCAGCCGGAGGAGTACGCCAAGGCGATGGAGGAGATCCTCCCGACCTGGAAGCAGGCGTGTGACGTCGAGGCGGAGGAGGTCGCCGCCGCCGGTGGCCTCTACGTGCTGGGCACCGAGCGGCACGAGTCCCGCCGGATCGACAACCAGCTGCGCGGTCGCGCCGGCCGGCAGGGTGACCCGGGCGAGTCCCGCTTCTACCTGTCGCTGCAGGACGAGCTGATGAAGCGCTTCCGGGCCGGCGCGGTCGAGGCCGTGATGGACCGCTTCAACATCCCCGAGGACGTGCCCATCGAGTCGAAGATGGTCACCCGGCAGATCAAGAGCGCCCAGGCCCAGATCGAGGGCCAGAACGCCGAGATCCGCAAGAACGTCCTCAAGTACGACGAGGTGCTGAACAAGCAGCGCCAGGTGATCTACGCCGAGCGCCTGCGGGTGCTCAACGGCGAGGACCTGTCCGACCAGGTCCGCAACATGATCGACGACGTGGTGACCGCGTACGTGGTCGGCGCGACCAGCGACGGCTACGCCGAGGACTGGGACCTCGATCAGCTCTGGTCCAGCCTCAAGCAGCTGTACCCGGTCGGCGTCACAGTCGACGAGCTGGAGGAGGAGGTCGGTTCCCGCTCGGGCATCGACCAGGACTTCCTGCTCGCCCGTCTGAAGGAGGACGCGCACGCCGCGTACGACAGGCGCGAGGAGAGCCTCGGCGAGGAGGCGGTCCGCCAGCTCGAGCGGATGGTCCTGCTCCAGGTGATCGACCGCAAGTGGCGCGAGCACCTCTACGAGATGGACTACCTGCAGGAGGGCATCAGCCTGCGGGCGTACGCCCAGCGCGACCCGGTCATCGAGTACCAGCGCGAGGGCTTCGACATGTTCGCCACCATGATGGACGGCATCAAGGAGGAGACGGTCGGCTTCCTCTACAACCTGGACGTGCAGGTCGAGGAGGCCGAGCCGGAGGCCGAGGAGGTGCAGCTGCTGGAGAAGCCGGTGGAGATCCGGGCGAAGGGTCTCAACCGCGCGCCGCAGCAGCAGGGCCTGCAGTACTCCGCTCCCGCCGTGGACGGCGAGGCCGGTCGCGGCGCTCCGGTGATCGAGCGGCCCGAGCAGCAGGCGCCGGCGCTCGGCATCGGCCAGCAGTCGGAGCGCCCTGCCGCCGCCGGGCCGCGCCGGGCTCCGGCCGGTGCGAGCGGCCAGGCGGTCGCGGCGAGCACCGCCCGGCGGGCCGCCCCGGGCCAGGTCGACGGCGGCGAGGGCCCGTCCCGTAACGCGCCCTGCCCGTGTGGCTCGGGCCGCAAGTACAAGCGCTGCCACGGCTCGCCCAACGGCGGCAACTGACCCCGAACGCCCACGACGGGCCCCGGCCTCCCGGCCGGGGCCCGTCGCCGTCCCTGGGTTCCCCCAGAGCCCTCCCTCGCTCTCTCCCGCGATCTTGCAGTTCCGGCCCTCATCATGCCCGATTCATGACGTTATCTACGGGACGGAAGTGCAAGATCGGCGCCGGTGGAGGCGCGGGTGGCCGCGGCGCGGTCGAGCCGGGTCGGGGGGCCACGACCGGGCTCAGAGGACGTCCAGGACGAGGCACAGCCAGGTGCCTCGGCGGCGTTCCAGGCGTATCGCAACGGCCCAGCTCGTGCCTCCGACGCCGGCGAACACGGCGGTGGCCTCGACCGCGCCCGCGCGGGGCTCGCAGACCCGCAGACGCCGCAGGAGCAGAGTCGGCCGGGCGGTACGGCGGCGGACCGGGGTCACCCGGCGGGCTGCTCGGGTCAGCTCGGCCGCGACCGGGCCGGCCGACTCGGGCACGCAGAGCGGCCGGAGCTGGCCGGGTGGCCGGAAGCCGTTGACGATCTCCAGGAAGGTGCGGACGAATCGGTGTGCGGCCCGCGTTCCCTCGGGTGCGGCGGACGCGAGGGCTGACGCGGGGGTGCCGGTCCAGCGTGGCCAGGCGGGTGCCGGGTCCGGGGCGCGGCCGGCGGGGCGTGCGGCGGCACCGCGGCGCGGATCGCTCAGGTCGAGGGTGAGCTGCCCGACGGGACTCCACAGCGGCTCCTCGTCGACGCACGGCGGGTCGAGTGGCGGGGCGGGCCGGAGACGGACCGGCGGGCGGGGTGCGCGGGGACGGCGGGTGTCGACCATCTCGAATCCTTGCGTTTGCCTTCGTTTGCCTCCGACAGGGCTTCATCTTCCCGGAATGGCGTCACCGGCGTCAATGGCCGACGGTCCTCGGGTGGTCACTCCTCGTCGCGCTCACCGAGCGGGTTCCCGCGTACCCACTCCGCCGTCTCGGCGTACTTCCGCTCGATGTATTCCTCCAGCCGGGAGCGCTCGACCCGCCACTGCCCCCGACCGCCGATCTTGATCGCCGGCAGCTCGCCACTGCGAACCATGTGGTAGACCTGCGAGTCCGAGACGTTCAGCTCGGCGGCGACGTCGGACAGCAGCAGGAACCTCGACTCCACGGTGACTCCCGGGGTTGGCTTCGTTTGCCTTAGTTTGCCATCACCGGCTGACATCGCCCCATGCCCGTTCGCCTGACACACCGGCGGGAGACTTCACCCGCGCGGATGCCGGGTGTATGACGGTCCTGGCGTACGGCATGATCGGCGCCCGGAGCCGGCGTCCGCCGGTGAGTGGCCTGAATGCGGGAGTGACCGGTGACCGACGAGCTTGTCCGGGTGTACCTGCCGGCGACCGTACCCATGCTCGCCCGGCTGCGCGAGGAGGGGCTGACCGCCGAGGCGGCGCACGCGGTCACCCCGGAACTGCGCGAGTGGTACGCCGAGGGCGACGAGGAGGAACTGGAGTACGTGGCCTTCACCCGGGCCGCCCAGGACGCGCTGTTCCTGCTCCGGAGCGACCCCGCCGCGCCCCGGCGACGGGTTGTCGTCTCGGCCGACCTGCCCGCCCGGGCGGTCGGACGGGTCGGCGGCGAGCTGGGGTCCAGCGTGGTCCGGCCGGCCGGACCGGTGCCGGTGAAGTCGGTCGCCGCGCTTCATGTCGACGGCGCGGAGGCGGTCGAGGACGTGGCCGCTGCCGTCGAGGTGGTGGCCGAGGCCCAGGCCGGGGACCCCGACGCCCAGTTCACCGTCGACGGCGCCGAGGACCACGAACTGGAGTGGTACGACGTGACCGAGCTGGACCTGCTGCTGCGCGAGGCCGGCTGAGCCGGCGGCTCAGGACGCCGCCGGCTCGTCCGTCTCGTCCTCGACCGGGCGGGGGCCGAGCGTGCGGCCGAACACGATGAGCGTGGTCAGCGCGCCCACGAAGAGCACCCAGATCCCGTTGTCCACCCGCGAGGTGCCGAGCGCGGTCTGCGCCACCTCGTCGGCCTCGCTGAGCGCGGCGGCCAGGTCGAGCAGCCCGCGGCCGCCGATCCGGATGATCACCTCGGTGAGCAGCAGGAGCAGGCCCGCGCCCGCGCCGGCCACCAGGTACGCCGGCCAGCGCAGCGGCGACGCCACGCCGTCACGGCGCTCGGCCCGGCGACGGGACCAGGTCAGATAGAGGTACGCGGCGAGGCCGGCGAGCAGGCCGGCGAGCAGCGATTCGGTACGCGAGACCCACTTGGCGGCGTCGAGCACCGACTGCTGGGTCTCCCCGGCGCCGAACAGGTCGGACAGCGGGTCCCGGGCGCGGCTGAACAGCACCACGAAGATCTGCGCGGTGAGCGTCGCAGCGGTGATCGCACCCACCACCCGGGCCTGACGCGCGCCCGCCATCGCGCCGCCGATGATCGCGGCTGCCGCCGTGGTTCCGGCGATCGTGTTCGTGGTGGCGTTGTCGGCGTACGTCAGGTTGATCGCCACCGCGGCGAGCAGCCCGACCACCAGGCCGGTCCCGACGGCGGCCAGGAACCGCAGCGTGGCCCGGCCGAGCCGGTTGGTCGCGGCCAGGGCGACGGTGGCGCCGGTGACCAGCGCCGCGGTGATGACGCCGGGCAGCGCGTACGCGGAGAGGCTGATCGCGGTCACGCCGGCCGCGGTCGAGTGGATCGCCTCGCGGGTCGACCAGAGCATGGCGGCCAGCCATCCGAGCGAGAGCAGGGCGAGTACGAGCGCGCCCGGGGCGAACTCCGGCCGACCGCCGGTGACAGTCCCCTCGTCCCCATGCGCGTATCCGGCTGCGTCCTCGGCCGTCCGAGCCTCGCTCGCCGGTGCCTCGCCCGACGGTGTCTCTCCGGAGGGCACCTTGACGGAGGACGCCTTGACGGAGGACGTCTCGACGGTGGCCCCGTCGCCCGTGGTCGGCCCGACGGTCTCGGGCTGATCCGTCTCCGCGGCCGTGGAGCTGCCGGGCTGGTTGCTCATCGTCTTCCCTTCGACGGTCGCCGGATCCCCGAGCCGGGCCGGGCAGGTCACCGGTCATCCAGCGTACGCGGCGCATCACCACTCCTCGGGCGGGCCGTGTGCCGTGTGCGCGTTGATCGACTGCAGTACGGCGATGTGGTGGCATCCCGAGGGCCCGGATACCGCCATTTCCCCGAGGTG
>NZ_JAGPXV010000223.1:0-8523 GCF_018070405.1 Micromonospora sp. D75 | reverse complement strand
CGGTGGTCCTGGCCACGCTGGTCCTCGTCGTCGCCGGGTGCGGCGGCGGCCCGAGCCCCCGGGTCTGGGCCGCGTCGGTGTGCCAGGCGCTCACCCCGTGGCGCGCGGAGATCTCCAAGCTGACCAGCAGCACCCAGCAGCAGATGACCGCGCAGACCACTCCGGCGCAGGCCAAGGAGAACCTGGTCCGGCTCTTCGCCGGCGCCGAGCAGGCCAGCGAGACGGCCCGGCGCAAGGTCGAGGAGGCGGGCGTGCCCGAGGCCGAGCACGGCGCCGAGGTGTCCGCCGGGTTCCTGGGGTCGCTGAGCAAGATGCGCGACGCGTACGGCCGGGCCCGGTCCGCCATCGACGGGCTCGACACCGCCCAGGCCGGTCCGTTCTACGACGGCGTGCGCGCCGCCGTGGACACGCTCAACAAGGAGTACGACGCGAGCGCGCTGGACACCAGCAAGCTCAACTCGACCGAGCTGAAAGAGGCCTTCGACGAGGTCCCGGAGTGTCGCTGACCCCTCCCACCCCGAACCCGGCCCGCCAGCCCTCGCTGTTCTCCACCGAGGCGGCCGATCCCGTGCTGGCGGATCTCGCCGGCCTGCTCGCCGGGCCGGGTGAGGTGGGGCGGATGGGCGGCACGGCCCGGATCTCCGTGGTGGTGGACGCCGCCTGGCGGGTGCACGTGCTGGTGGCGGAGCTGGGTGCCCGGGGCGTGCCGGCGAGCTGGGAGCCGACCGAGGACGGGCGGCACCGGGTGCGTACCGCGTACACGAGCATGCTGGCGCCGCTCGCGCGGGCCTGGCTGCGCGGGGCGGTGAAACGGCCACCGGCCCGATTCCACCTGGACGGGCGGCGGCTGCGGCTCTGGGCGGCCGCGGCCGGGACGGCCGAGCCGGCCGGGTTCCGGCTGCGGCTCGGACCGGCCGACGAGCCGTGCTGGCCGGTGGTCCGCGCCGCGCTGGCCGCGGTCGGCCTGCCGGCCGCGTTCGTGGAGCCGGACGAGGGCGGGCCCGCGTTCCGGATCGGCGGGCGGCGCATGTCGCGGCTCGCCGAGTTGGTGGGGGAACGGCCGGTCACGGCGCCGGCGGCGGAGTGGCCGGGCGCGCCCGGCTGACCGTCCGGTGTCCGAACCCGGACACCCGGAGACGGCTCCGCCGGGTGTACGCGATCGTCACAGTGACACGCCTGCCGCCCTACCCACGGTGTACCGTGACGCCGTCCGGCAGGGTGCGGCCGGCGGTGGCCGGGAGAGCGGCCCGTTTGCCGCCCACGAAACCCGGAACGCGGACGGCGCGTTACGTTGGACATCCGGACCGCCCGTGGTCCGGGTGGCGCAACACGGCCCGAAGCGGGCATGGCGTAGGAGTGAGGTCGGGGAGAGACGTGCCGAGCAACGCTGGAACCACCCGTCTGGTCATCGTCGAGTCTCCGGCGAAGGCCAAGACGATCTCGGGCTACCTCGGCCCGGGGTACGTCGTGGAGGCCAGCTTCGGCCACGTCCGGGACCTGCCCCGCAACGCCGCCGACGTCCCGGCGAAGTACAAGGGTGAGCCGTGGGCGCGCCTCGGCGTCGACGTCGACAACGGCTTCCACGCGCTCTACGTGGTGTCGGCCGACCGTAAGCAGCAGATCAGCAAGCTGGTGAAGCTGGCCAAGGAGGTCGACGAGATCTTCCTGGCGACGGATGAGGACCGCGAGGGCGAGGCCATCGCCTGGCACCTGGTGGAGACGCTCAAGCCCAAGGTGCCGGTCAAGCGGATGGTCTTCCACGAGATCACCAAGCCGGCCATCCAGGCCGCGGTGGCCAACCCCCGGGAGATCGACCGCGACCTGGTCGACGCCCAGGAGGCGCGGCGCATCCTCGACCGCCTCTACGGGTACGAGGTCTCGCCGGTGCTGTGGAAGAAGGTCATGCCGAAGCTGTCGGCGGGCCGGGTGCAGTCCGTGGCGACCCGGATCGTGGTCGAGCGGGAGCGCCAGCGGATGGCGTTCCGCACCGCCGAGTACTGGGACATCCTGGCCACGCTCGCGGTGGCGAAGCCGGGCGAGGGCCCGCGTACGTTCAACGCCACGCTGGTCGCGCTGAACGGTGACCGGATCGCCACCGGCAAGGACTTCGAGCCGACCACGGGTCGTGTTCGCGCCGGAGCGGGTGTCGTCCACCTCGACGAGGGCGGGGCCCGGGGACTGGCCGCCCGCCTGGCCGACCGGCCGTTCACCGTCACCCGGGTCGAGGAGAAGCCCTACCGTCGCCGCCCGTACGCGCCGTTCATCACCTCCACGCTCCAGCAGGAGGCGGCCCGCAAGCTGCGGTTCTCGTCGCAGCAGACGATGCGCACCGCGCAGCGCCTGTACGAGAACGGCTACATCACCTACATGCGTACCGACTCGGTGAACCTGTCCGAGACCGCCATCGCGGCGGCCCGCCGGCAGATCGTCGAGTTGTACGGCGAGCGCAGCGTGCCGCCGGAGCCGCGCCGCTACACCGGCAAGGTGAAGAACGCGCAGGAGGCGCACGAGGCGATCCGCCCGGCGGGCGACAACTTCCGCACCCCCGGCGAGGTGGCCAAGGAGCTGTCCGCCGAGGAGTACAAGCTCTACGAGCTGATCTGGCGGCGCACCATCGCCTCGCAGATGACCGACGCGGTCGGCTCCAGCGTGTCGGTGCGCATCCGTGCCGTCTCCTCCGCCCAGGAGGAGGCCGACTTCGGGGCGACCGGCAAGACCATCACCGACCCGGGCTTCCTGCGCGCGTACGTCGAGTCCAGCGACGACGAGAACGCCGAGGCGGAGGACGCCGAGCGGCGGCTGCCCACGCTGGTCAAGGATCAGCCGCTGACCGCCGACGAGCTGGCCGCGCAGGGCCACCACACCCAGCCGCCGTCGCGCTACACCGAGGCGTCGCTGGTGAAGGCCCTGGAGGAGCTGGGCATCGGCCGCCCCTCCACGTACGCGTCGATCATGCAGACGATCCAGGACCGCGGGTACGTGACCAAGCGCGGCCAGGCCATGATCCCCACGTTCCTGGCGTTCGCGGTGATCGGGCTGATGGAGCGGCACTACCCGCGCCTGATCGACTACGACTTCACGGCCAGCATGGAGAACGAGTTGGACGAGATCGCCGGTGGCGACCACGCCGCCGTCGACTTCCTCACCTCCTTCTACTTCGGCAGCACCAACGGCGCCGGCGACCAGGCCATCGCGCACGCCGGTGGCCTGAAGAAGCTGGTCACCGAGAACCTCAGCGAGATCGACGCGCGCAGCGTCAACTCGATCCCGCTGTTCACCGACGACGAGGGCCGCGAGGTCGTCGTCCGGGTCGGCCGGTACGGGCCGTACCTGCAGCGGGCGCTCCCCGGTTCGGTTTCGGGCTCGGCCTCGGTTTCGGGCTCGGCCTCGGGTGAGGGTGAGGGCGAGGAGGGCGGTTCGCAGGGCGACCGGGCGCCGATCCCGGAGGGCCTCGCGCCGGACGAGCTGACCCCGGAGAAGGTGCACGAGCTGTTCCTCGGCGGCGGCGGTGAGCGCAAGCTCGGCGACGACCCGTCGACCGGCGAGCCGATCCTGCTCAAGTCCGGCCGGTTCGGCCCGTACGTGGCCAGCGGTGAGCGCAAGTCGTCGCTGCTGCGTTCGCAGTCGCCGGACAGCCTCACCCTGGAGCAGGCGTTGCAGCTGCTGCGCCTGCCCCGGCTCATCGGCGTGGCCCCGGACGGCACCGAGGTGTTCGCCAACAACGGCCGCTACGGCCCGTACGTCAAGCGCGGTGACGAGTTCCGCTCGCTGGACTCGGAAGACAAGATGTTCACCGTCACGCTGGACGAGGCGCTGGCGCTGCTGGCCGCCCCGAAGACGCGCCAGCGCCGGGCCGCCGCGCCACCGCTGCGGGAGATGGGCAACGACCCGCTCACCGAGAAGCCGCTGGTGATCAAGGACGGGCGCTTCGGGCCGTACGTCACGGACGGCGAGTTCAACGCGTCGCTGCGGCGCGGGCAGACGCCGGAGGAGCTGACGCTGGAGCAGGCGTCGGAGATGCTCGCCGAGAAGCGCGCGAAGGGCCCGGCCCCGAAGAAGAAGGCCGCGAAGAAGGCCGCCCCGGCCAAGAAGGCAACGGCGGCCAAGAAGACGACGGCCGCCAAGAAGACGACCGCGGCGAAGAAGGCCCCCGCGAAGAAGGCGGCCCCCAAGAAGGCGACCTCAACCCCGAACGAGTGATCTTGGTACGGAGTCGCCCCTGGAAGGGCGTTTCCGTACCAAGATCTCAGCCGGGCCAGCCTGCGGATCGCAGGGCGGCACGCAACTGGGTGATCACACGGGTGGGGTCGGTGCGGACGGCCCAGGCGGGGAAGCGGAGCACCCGGTCACCGGTGGACCAGACGTCGTTCTGCCGCTGCATGTCCGCCCAGGCGGTCCTCGGGTCGAAGTGCTGCCCGCCGTCGATCTCGACGTGCACACGCCACCGCTCGAACCAGACGTCGAGGTAGCGCCGCCGCCCGGTGGCGTCTCGCCGCACGACCTGGAGAGACGGTTCGGGTAGCCCGGCCCGCCGGACTAGATCGAGGAAGTCGAGTTCGGCGAGGGAGTGGGCGCCGCCCGCCGCGTCGGTGGCGGTCGTCAGGATCAGGCGGTGGCGACGCGCCCGGGGAAGCCGTTCCAGCACCCGGTGCAGGTCGTCGCCCCAGACCAGGCGTTGCTGGAAGCCCGCCGCGATGACGGCCCGTGCCTCCTCGTCGGTCGCTGCCCACTGCGCCGCGTCGACGAGCGAGCGGGCCGGCATGGTCCGGCGGGGCCGGCCGATCGCGAGCACGTCCTCCGGCGGTAGCACTGTGGTGCGGTGGACCCGTACGCCAGGTGGTATCGCCCGGGTCTGGTGCCGGGCCGGCAGCAGCAGATGGATGAGTCGGCTCTCGTAGCGCCTGAGCCCCCAGCACTGGGCTGCGGTGAGCCCGCCCAATGTCGCGGCCGGTCCAGCCGCCAGCACCGCGATCCAGCGCCGCTCATCCGGGCCGACGGGACCGTCGTGCGTGACGTAGACCCGGGGGTGCACCTGCCGCCAGCGCCCGCTGGCGATGCGGTGCCGGATCGTCTTCTCGGACAGGAACCGCCGAGCCTGCGCCGCACCCAGCACTCGCGCCTGACGGAAGAGCAACCAGCTCAGTTCCCCCGCGTCGTCCCCCGGCATCTCCACACCGGCAACCCCACCCGAACAGCACCCGTCACGCTGCCCCTGTGGACAACCGCCGAGATCTTGGTACGAAGACGCCCCTCGATGGGCGTCTTCGTACCAAGATCTTCAGGAGCCCAGGACCTGGGTCAAGTACGGGTTCTGGAAAAGGTTGTGGGGGTCCAGGCGGGTGCGGACGGATTGGAAGTCCGTGAATCTCGGGTAGGCGGTGGCCAGCGACTCCGCATCGCGCCAGTGCAGCTTGCCCCAGTGCGGGCGGCCACCCAGCTCCGTCGCCACCTGCTCGAACGCGCGAAAATAAGGCTCGTACGGCATGCCCACGTACTGGTGCACGGCGATGTACGCGGAGTCCCGCCCGTACGAGTGGGACAGCCAGATGTCGTCGGCGGCGGTGAACCGCACCTCGACCGGGAACAGCACCTTGAACGGCAGCCGCTCCACGATCCGGCGCAGCTCGGCGAGCGCCGTGGGCAGCGTCTCGCGCGGCAGGCCGTACTCCATCTCCACGAAGCGGACCCGGCGTGGTGTGCAGAAGACCTGGTCGGAACGGCCGGTGTAGGTGCGTTCGGTGAGCGCGCGGGCGGAGACGGCACTGATCGTGGGGGCGAGGGCGGGTACGGCGCGGCCGAGGCGGCAGGCGCCGGCGAAGACGGTGTTGGAGAGGAACTCGTCGTCGAGCCAGCCGCGCCAGCCGGGCAGCGGCTGGTCGTCGGCGGGTACCCGGTCGTTGGTCTTGACCTGCACCCGGTCGGTGTACGGGAACCAGTAGAACTCGGCGTGGTCGTGCGCCTCGTACAGGCCGGGCAGGTCGTCGAGCACCTCGGCGAGCGGGGCGGGGCGTTCGTGCGCGCGCAGCACGAAGGCGTCCACGCAGCGCAGCGTGACCTCGACCAGTACGCCGACCGCGCCGAGCCCGACCCGGGCGGCGTCGAAGACGTCGCGGTTCTCCTCGGCCGAGCAGCGCAGCACCTCGCCGGTGCCGGTGACGAGCGTCAGCCCGGCCACGAAGGTGGACAGGCAGCCCAGTTTCGCCCCGGTGCCGTGGGTGCCGGTGGAGAGCGCGCCGGCGATGGTCTGGGCGTCGATGTCGCCGAGATTCGGCATCGCCAGGCCGTGCCCGGCGAGCAGTTCGTTGAGCGTGTGCAACGTCATTCCAGCCGGTACGGTGACCAGGCGGCGCGCCACATCGACGCTGACGTCTGTCTCCAGTTCGGCGAGGTCGATGCGGTGCCCGTCGGCCACAGCCGTGGCGGTGAAGGAGTGGCCGCTGCCGGTGGCCCGGACGGTCCGGCCGGCCGCGGCGGCCTGACGGACCGCCTCGACGACGTCGGAGACGCTACGCGGGCGCACGGTGAGGAGCGCGGAGCTGTGCTGGTTGCCGGCCCAGTTGGACCAGGTGGCGGTGGTACCGGTCATCGCGGCCACTCCTCGACATGAATATGAACTGAATTCATATCAGGAACGTTGTGCCTGGTAAATACCGCAATCGAGCCCGGCTCGTTGTACCGGTAGTCACAGACTCGTGACGTGCAGATATGTTCATCCGTCGAAGGGGGGTGGCGCCGAGTGTCCACACCAGCCGCCACGACCGGGCCGCTGCGTCGGGTACCGGTGCAGGGTCGAAGTGTCGCGCGGGTCCAGCGGATGCTGGACGCCTGCGCCGAGCTCGTCGACGAGGTGGGGTACGAAGGGCTGACCACGACCCTGCTCGCCGAGCGCGCCGAGGTGGCGATCGGGTCGGTGTACCAGTTCTTTCCGGACAAGCGGGCCATCGTGCAGGCGCTGACGCTGCGGACCATGGAGTCCTACCTCCAGCGGCTCGACGAGCGGTTCGCGTCGGACGATCTGACACACTGGTGGGACGGCGTCGACGCGGCGATCGACGAGTACATCTCGATGCACCGCACCGTCCCCGGTTTCCGTACCCTGCACTTCGGCGACGTGGTCGACCTGCATCTGCTGGACGACCAGCGGGACAACAACGGGGTCATCGCGGAGCAGCTCGCCCGCGTGCTCACCGAGCGTTTCGGCCTGGCCGGGGTGCCCGACCTGCGGTTCCACCTGGAGGTCGCGGTCGAGGCGGCCGACGCCCTGATCAAGCTGGCCTTCCGCCGCCGCACCGACGGCGACGAGCGGGTGCTGGTCGAGGCGAAGGCCCTCATCCGGGAGTACCTGCACCGGCAGGTCAACGCTCCCACGGAGGCCGTGTCCCAGGGCTGAGCGGCACGCCGAGCGGCGGGTTCCCGGGTGCGCCGGGGCCCGCCGTCGTCACGCCGGCGGCGGGTCAGAGGAAGGCGTGGCCCTCGCCCCGGTAGGTGGGCACCGTCGCGACCACCGCGTCCCCGTCGACCAGGTGCACCTCGTTGACGTGCTCGCACATCTCGCCGGCCTTGGCGTGGCGGAACCACACCCGGTCACCGACCCGCAGGTCGTCCGCGGCGTCCCCGGCGAGCGGCGTCTGCACCTCACCGGCGCCCTCCGCGCCGAGCAGCTTCAGGCCGTCCGGCAGCCAGGGCCGGGGCAGCCGGCTGCTCGCCGCCTGGCCGGAGGCGATCCAGCCGCCGCCGAGCACCGTCGCCAGCCCGGGCGCCGGGCGGCGGACCACCGCGCAGGCGAAGAACGCCGCCGGGGTCGGCCGCCAGGCACGGTACGCGTCGAACAGCGTCGGCCCGTACAGGCCGGAGCCCGCGGTGACCTCGGTGACCGCGGGGTCGGCGCTGGTGGCGGCCACGCTGCCGGTGCCGCCGCCGTTGACGAACTCCAGGTCGGCGTGTTCGCGTACCGCGGCGACCGCGTCCGAGCGGCGGGCCAGCAGTTCCCGGTACGACCCGCGCTGCGCGACCCGGATCGCCGAGCCGAGCACCGCCTGCCCGGGTGGCGCGTCGCCCAGACCGGCGATCTGCGCCTCGTACGACATCAGGCCGACCAGCCGGAAGCCCGGCCGGGCGGCGACGGCGGCGGCGAGCGCGCCGGCCGCCGTGGCGCTGTGCACCGGGGAGCGACGCACGCCGACGTGCACCCGGCCCCGCAGCGGCCGCCAGGAGGCGTCCAGGTCGAGGCAGACCCGCAGCGCGGGGCGGCGCGCGGGTGGGCAGACCTGGTCGATCAGGTCGAGCTGGGCGGGGTCGTCGACCATCAGCGTCACCGCGTCGGCGAGCGCCGGGTCGGCGGCCAGTTCTGCCAGGCCGGCCCGGTGCGCCGTCGGGTACGCCACCAGCACGTCGTCGCTGACGCCGGAGCGGGCGAGCCAGACCGCCTCGGGCAGGGTGAAGGCCATCACGCCCTGCCAGCCGGGGCGGCCGAGCACGCGGGTCAGCAGTTCGCGGACCCGTACCGACTTGCTCGCCACGCGC
>NZ_JAGPXV010000222.1:0-8538 GCF_018070405.1 Micromonospora sp. D75 | reverse complement strand
GCTGCTCCACCGCTGCGACGTCGCCGAGGCGTACCGGGGCGGCGGGCGCCGTGGTGAGCACGATGCCGCGCAGGTCGTCGAGCGTCCGGATCGGCGTTCCCACCTGCACCGGCAGCGATCGGTCGCCATCGGCGAGCGCGCCCGCCGGCACCGCCACACCGTTGCTCTTGAGCGCCGACGCGATGGCGGTCGGCGCCACCCGGGCGGCGGCGAGCTTCGCCGGGTCCGGCGTGATCGTCACGATCTGGTCCCGGGCGCCGGTGACGTCCACCGACCGGACGCCGTCCAGCGCCTCCAGCTCCGGCACGACGGCGGTACGCAGCTTCTCGGCCAGCGCCCGCTCGTCGCCGTCACCGGTCGCGGCGACCACCACGGCGGGCAGGTCGTCGGTGCTGCCGGCGATCACCTGCGGGTCGACGCCCTCGGGCAACTGGGCGTCGATCCGGTTGAGCGCGGTCTCCATCTTGTTGACCACGTCGTCCAGGTCGGTGCCGAACTCGTACTGCACCTGGACCGTGGCCGAGCCCTCGCGCGAGGTCGAGGTGACCGTGTCCAGGCCCGGGATGCCCTTGAGGCTGTTCTCGATCGGCTCGGCGACCTGGGCTTCGACGATCTCCGGCGCGGCGCCCGGGTACGTCGCCACGATGAACGCGGCGGGAAACTCCAGCGACGGCAGGAGCTGCTGCTTCAGCGACGGCACGGCGAACAGCCCGAACGCCGTCGTCACCAACGCGACGAGGGCGATCAGGCCCCGGTTGGCGAGACTGAATCTGGCGAGCAGCGACATCGGCGTTACTCACTCCTGAAGAGGGGGTTTGCGGGGCCCTGAGTCTGCCGCACGGCCCGACACTCCCGGCATCCGCCCCAGCCGATGACATCGCCGTGCGTGAGGGTCGCCCGCGCCCGCCTTGATCGACTCCACTTCGCCGAGGTGGTTACATCCCACCCCCTCCGATCCCGCCACGTCCCCGAGCTGGTGTCGATCAAGGTTTTGGCCCGGAGGCGCGGGTGCGCGATGCGGGCGGGACACCCCCGCCGGGCTGCCCCGGTCCCACCCGGCCTTCGGGTGTGGCCGCCGCGTTCCACCTCGGCCGGCCCGTGAGCAGGTCACCCGATTGTTGATCGACTCCACTTCGCCGCAGTGGTTGCATCACACCCACCCTGACCCCGCCATCTCCCCGAGCTGGTGTCGATCAAGGACGGGGATACCGCCATTTCCCCGAACTGGGGTCGATCAAGAGCGGGGATACCGCCACTTCCCCGATCTGGAGTCGATCAAGAGCGGGGATACCGCCACCTCCCCGAACTGGCATGGGTCGAGCGCGGAGCACGCCGGCCGGTCCGGGAACGACGCGGGAGACGGAGGGATCAGACCAGGTCGAGGGAGCGCGCGGCGGCCAGCGCGTCGTTGGCGATCGTCACCGGCGCGGGCGCGGTCGAGATGGCCCACTCCGGGTCCTTCAGGCCGTGCCCGGTGACCGTGCAGACCACCCGCGACCCGGCCGGCACCTTGCCGGCGGCGGCCTGCTGGAGCAGACCGGCGACGCTGGCCGCGCTGCCCAGCTCCACGAAGACGCCCACCTCGCGGGCCAGCAGCCGGTACGCCGACAGGATCTCCCGGTCGGTGACGGCGGAGATCAGGCCGCCGGAGGCGTCCCGCGCGTCGAGGGCCTTGGTCCAGCTCGCCGGGTTGCCGATCCGGATGGCGGTGGCGATCGTGGACGGCTCCGGCACCACCTGGCCGGTGACGATGGGGGCGGCGCCGGCGGCCTGGAAGCCGTACATCCGGGGGGCCTTCGTGGCGTTGCCGTCGCGCAGGTCCTCGGAGTAGCCCATCCAGTACGCGGTGATGTTGCCGGCGTTGCCGACCGGCAGGCAGTGGATGTCGGGCGCGTCGCCGAGCGCCTCGACGATCTCGAAGGCGGCGGTCTTCTGGCCGTGCAGCCGGTCGATGTTGACGGAGTTGACCAGCGCGACCGGGTAGTCCTGGGCGAGCTTGCCGGCCAGCCCGAGGCAGTCGTCGAAGTTGCCCTGCACCTGGAGCAGCTTCGCGCCGTGCACGAGCGCCTGGGCCAGCTTGCCCAGCGCGATCTTGCCCTGCGGCACCAGCACCGCGCAGGTGATCCCGGCGCGGGCCGCGTACGCGGCGGCGGAGGCGCTGGTGTTGCCGGTGGACGCGCAGATGATCGCCTTGTCACCGGCCTCGACGGCCTTGGAGACGGCGACCGTCATGCCCCGGTCCTTGAACGAGCCGGTCGGGTTGGCCCCTTCGACCTTGAGCCAGACGTCCGCGCCGACCCGGGCGGAGAGCACCGGTGCCGGCAGCAGCGGCGTGTTGCCCTCGTGCAGGGTGACGACGGGAGTCGCGTCGGTGACCGGCAGCCGGTCCCGGTACGCCTCGATCAGTCCCCGCCACATGTCGCGCTCCTCGCCTCTGTCGCCCCGCTCCGGGGCCTGCCAACAGCGTGGACCAGCCTGCCCGGCCGGCCACCGGCACACCCTGCCTTAACCATCAGGCGGGACGCGCCGGTTACGCGCCGCCCTCCACCCGCAGCACGCTCGTCACCGAGCGGACGATGTCCAGTCCGCGCAGCTCACGGACGGTGGCCGCGAGCGCGGCGTCGGGCGCGACGTGGGTGACGATAACCAGTTCCGCGTCGCCGCCGGCCGGGCCCTGCCGCACCGTGGCGATGGACACCTCGTGCCGGGCGAAGACCCCCGCAACCCCGGCCAGCACACCCGGGCGGTCGGCCACGTCGAGGCTGATGTGGTAGCGGGTGAGCGCCTCGCCCATCGGCCGCACCGACAGGTCGGCGTACGCGGACTCGCTGGCCGCGCGTACCCCGGCGAGGCGGTTGCGGGCCACCGCCACCACGTCGCCGAGCACCGCGCTGGCGGTGGGCGCGCCACCGGCGCCCCGGCCGTAGAACATGAGCTGCCCGGCCGCGTCGGCCTCGACGAACACCGCGTTGAACGCGTCGCCGACGCTCGCGAGCGGGTGGGTCAGCGGGATCATCGCCGGGTGCACCCGGACGTTCACCGTCTCCCGGCCCTCCGGGTCGACGCCCCGGGCGGCGATACAGAGCAGCTTGATCGTGCAGCCCATGGCCTTGGCGCTGGCCACGTCGGCGGCGGTCACCTCGGTGATGCCCTCGCGGTGCACGTCGGCGGCGGTCACCCGGGTGTGGAACGCCAGCGAGGCGAGGATGGCGGCCTTGGCGGCGGCGTCGAAGCCCTCCACGTCGGCCGTCGGGTCCGCCTCGGCGTACCCCAGCTCGGTGGCCTCCTCCAGCGCCTCGGCGAAGCCGGCGCCGGTGGCGTCCATGGCGGAGAGGATGAAGTTGGTGGTGCCGTTCACGATGCCGGTGACCCGGGTGATCCGGTCACCGTGCAGCGACTCGCGCAGCGGGCGCAGCAGCGGGATCGCCCCGGCGACGCTGGCCTCGTAGTAGAGGTCGGCGCCGCCCTCGGCGGCGGCGTCGTGCAGCGTCGCGCCGTCCTCGGCGAGCAGCGCCTTGTTGGCGGTGACCACGCTCTTGCCCGCGCGCAGCGCCTCGACGAGCCAGCCGCGGGCCGGCTCGATGCCGCCGACCACCTCGACCACCACGTCCACGTCGTCGCGTTTGATCAGCCCGAGCGCGTCGGTGGTGAACAGCGCCGGGTCGACCGGCAGGTCACCGCGGTCACGGCCGAGCCGGCGTACGGCGATCCCGGCGATCTCCAGCGGGGCGCCGATCCGGGCGGCGAGGTCGGCCGACTGCTCGTGCAGCAGTCGGACCACGT
This sequence comes from Micromonospora sp. D75, assembly GCF_018070405.1. Taxonomy (NCBI): domain Bacteria; kingdom Bacillati; phylum Actinomycetota; class Actinomycetes; order Micromonosporales; family Micromonosporaceae; genus Micromonospora; species Micromonospora sp. D75. The sequence goes on along the minus strand of NZ_JAGPXV010000222.1, from coordinate 4,755 downwards.
CGCTACCGACCGTGCCACAGCCGAGCAGCGCCAAGCGAACCGGTGAGGTCATCCCACATCCAATGCCAGCAGGTCGTCTTCGGTCTCCCGGCGGACGATCAGCCGCGCCCGACCGTCACGGACGGCGACGACCGGGGGCCGCGGGACATGGTTGTAGTTGCTGGCCATGCTCCGGCAGTACGCCCCGGTGCCGGGCACCGCAACAAGATCTCCGGGCTGCACGTCGGCGGGCAGAAATTCATCCTTCACCACGATGTCCCCGGACTCACAATGCTTTCCCACCACGCGGGCGAGCATCGGCTGCGCCGTCGACGTGCGGTTCGCCATCGTGGCCGAGTACGAGGCGTCGTAGAGCGCGGTACGGATGTTGTCGCTCATCCCCCCGTCCACGCTCACGTAGGTGCGCAGGCCGTCCACGTCCTTCACGGTCCCGGCCTGGTAGAGCGTGAACACGGCCGGGCCGACGATCGCGCGGCCCGGCTCGACCGACAGGTGCGGCACGGCGAGGTTCTCCGCCGCGCACTCCCCGTCGACGATCTTGCGCAGGCGCTTCGCCAGGTCGTGCGGCGACGCCGGGTCGTCCTGGGTGGTGTACGCGATGCCGAAGCCGCCGCCCAGGTCCAGCTCGGGCAGCTCCACGCCGCGGGCGTCGCGGATCTGCGACTGGAGCGCGAGCACCCGGCGGGCGGACACCTCGAAGCCGCTGGCGTCGAAGATCTGCGAGCCGATGTGCGAGTGCAGGCCGCGCAGCTCCAGCACGTCCTCGTCGAGGATCTTGAACGCGGCCGCCGCGGCGGCGCCGCCGGCGAGCGAGAAGCCGAACTTCTGGTCCTCGTGCGCGGTGGCGATGTACTCGTGGGTGTGCGCCTCCACGCCGACGGTGACCCGGACCAGCACCTTCGGGCGTACCCCGCGCTCGCGGGCCAGCTCGGAGAGCCGGTCGATCTCGGTGAACGAGTCGACGATGATCCGCCCCACCCCGGCGTCGACCGCCCGGGTCAGCTCGGCGACCGACTTGTTGTTGCCGTGGAAGCCGATCCGCTCCGCCGGCATCCCGGCCGACAGCGCGGTGGCCAGCTCACCGCCGGTGCAGACGTCGAGGAACAGGCCCTCCTCGGCGATCATCCGGACCACCGCGCGGCACAGGAAGGCCTTGCCGGCGTAGTAGACGTCCGCGTCCGGGAAGGCAGCGCGGAACTCGCGGCAGCGCTCGCGCAGGTCGTCCTCGTCCAGCACGTACGCCGGGGTGCCGTACTCGGCGGCCAGGTCGCGGACGTCCAGGCCCGCGACGGTCAGCGCGCCGGCCGGGCCGCGCACCACGTTGCGCGGCCACAGCTGCGGCACCAGGGCGTTGACGTCGACCGGGGTACGCAGCCAGGCCGGCCCCCGGCTGCCGATCTCGCCGTGCAGCGCTCCTGCCTCATGCGCCCGCATGACTACATCCGCTCCGGCGCGGACACCCCGAGCAGGCGCAGGCCGTTGGCGATGACCACCCGGGTCGCGTCGTTGAGCCAGAGCCGCGCCCGGTGGGTGTCGGTGATCTTCTCGTCGCCCTGCGGGGCGATCCGGCAGTTGTCGTAGAACCGGTGGTACGCCTGCGCGACGCTCTCCTCCAGGTAGCGCGCCACCCGGTGCGGCTCCCGCAGCTCGGCGGCGGTGGCCACCACCGCGGGGAACTCGGCGAGCGCCTTGAGCAGCTCGTTCTCCTTGTCGTGGCCGAGCAGCTCGGGCTGGAACGCGGCGGCGTCACCCCGGGTCAGCCCGATCTCGGCCGCGTTGCGGGCCACCCCTGCGGTACGCGCCGCGACGTACTGGACGTAGTAGACCGGGTTGTCGTTCTTCGCCCGGGTCCACAGCTCCACGTCGATGTCGATGGGCGAGTCGGCCGAGTAGCGGGCCAGCGCGTACCGGGCCGCGTCCACGCCGATCGCGTCGACCAGGTCCTCCAGCGTGACCACGGTGCCGGCCCGCTTACTCATCCGCACCGGGGCGCCGTCGCGGACCAGGTTGACCAGCTGGCCGATGAGGATCTCCAGGTTGCGCGCCGGGTCGTCGCCGAAGCAGGCCGACATCGCCTTCATCCGGCCGATGTAGCCGTGGTGGTCGGCGCCCAGCATGATCACGACCCGGTCGAAGCCGCGCTCCCGCTTGTTCAGGTAGTAGGCGCAGTCGGCGGCGAAGTACGTCCACTCGCCGTTGGACTTGCGCAGCACCCGGTCCTTGTCGTCGCCGAACTCGGTGGTGCGCAGCCAGGTCGCGCCCTCGGACTCGAAGACGTGCCCCTGCTCCTGCAGGTCCTTCTCGTTGAAGTAGGTGTCGAACTCCACACCGAAGTCGCGCAGCGAGGACTTGATCTCGGCAAACATGAGCTGGACGCCCTCGGTCCGGAAGACCTCCTCGGCGGCGTCCGGGGTGAGGTCGAGCACGTCCGGCCGGCGGCGGACCACCTCGGCGGCGATCTCCGCGATGTACGCGCCGCCGTAGCCGTCCTCCGGCGCGGGCTGGCCCTGCGCGGCGGCCAGCAGCGAGCGGGCGAACCGGTCGATCTGGGAGCCGGCGTCGTTGAAGTAGTACTCGGTGCCGACCTCGGCGCCGGTGGCGCGCAGCAGTCGGCTGAGCGCGTCACCGACGGCCGCCCAGCGGACCCCGCCGATGTGCACCGGGCCGGTCGGGTTCGCCGAGACGAACTCCAGGTTGATCCGCTGCCCGGCGAGGGTGTCGCTGCTCCCGTACGCCGGGCCGGCCTCGACGATGAGCTTGGCGAGCTGACCGGCGGCGGCCGCGTCGAGGCGGACGTTCAGGAAGCCCGGCCCGGCGATCTCCACCGACTTGACCCCCGGCGCCTTGGCCAGCTCGTCGGCCAGCGCGGTCGCCAGTTCCCGCGGGGGTACGCCCACCTTCTTGCTGAGCTGGAGCGCCAGCGTCGAGGCGTAGTCGCCGTGATCCGGGTTACGGGGTCGCTCGACGGTGGTCTGCGCGGGCAGCGCGGCGCGGTCCAGCCCGCGCTCGTCGAAGACGGCGTGGGCTGCGGCGAGGACGACCTCGGCGAGTTCTGCGGGAGTCACTGATCCATGTTATCGGGGGTAGACTCGGGCACCGCGGCGGCGACCCAGCATGTGAACCGGCCCCGCGGTCCCCCTGACCGACCGACCTGACGAGGCACGATGAGCATCAGCACCCCGGGCGGCCCGGAGCGCCGTCCCACCGTGGTCAGCACCGGCAAGAAGCCGGCCGCCGGCCGGCCCGCGGCTGCCGACAAGCCAGCCGCGAAGGCCGGCGCGGGCAAGGCCGGGGGCGGCAAGGGCACGCCACGGCCCGGTGCCGGCGGCAAGGGCCGCAAGCCGATCGCCCCGGTGAAGGTGAGCCAGGGTCGCTCGTGGGGCCCGATCGCCCTGTTCGTCGCGGTCGGCGTGCTGGCCGTGGGCATCATCGGCGTCGGCGCCTGGGCGGTCTACCAGGGCGGCCAGCCGTGGGAGAAGCGGGCCCAGGCGATCAACGGCATCGTCGACTACCGCGAGAAGGACAAGGACCTGGTCAAGGGCGGCAACCACCAGCCCGGCGCGATCAAGTACGACGTCCTCCCGCCGGTCGGCGGCCCGCACAACCAGGCCTGGCAGAACTGCATGGGTGACGTCTACGACGCCCCGATCGCCAACGAGCACGCGGTGCACAGCCTGGAGCACGGCACGGTCTGGATCACCTACCGCCCGGACCTGCCCGCCGACCAGGTGGAGAAGCTCAAGAGCAAGGTGCAGGGCAAGGAGAAGCTGATGCTCAGCCCGTTCGAGGGGCTGGACAAGCCGATCTCGCTGCAGGCCTGGGGCTACCAGCTCAAGGTCGACAACGCCGACGACGGCCGCATCGACGACTTCATCAAGACGCTGCGGGTGAACGCCTCCATCGAGGGCCCGAACGCGCTCTGCGACCAGGGCGTCACGGCCACCGGCACCGCTCCGCGCGACAACCTGCAGAACACCATGCCCCAGCAGCCCACCCAGTAAGGACGACGCCGCGATGACCGCTCCGGTGACCACCGACAGCGAACTGGACGAGGCTCCGGCCGCCGACCAGGGCGGCCGGGGCGCGATGCGCCGTTACGGCCTGCCGGCGGTGGTCGCCGCCCTCGTGGTCGGGCTGCTCCTCGGGTACGCCGGCGGTCTGCTCACCCCCACGCTCACCCGGCCGGGTGAGAACTCGGCGGAGGCCGGGTTCGCCCGGGACATGACCGCCCACCACAACCAGGCCGTGGCCATGGGGCTGCTCGCGTTCAACCAGGGGCAGGACCCTGAGGTACGCCAGGTCGGCGTGGACATCGCCACCGGCCAGCAGGGCGAGATCGGCACCATGCAGACCTGGCTGCGGTCCTGGAAGCTGGACCCGACCGGCGGGCAGGCGCCGATGGCGTGGATGAAGGACGGCGGCGGGCTGATCAAGGACGGCCTGATGCCGGGCATGGCCACGCCGGAGGAGATGGCGAAGCTGCGCGCCGCGAGCGGCCGCGAGTTCGACGTGCTCTTCCTGCAGATGATGATCCGCCACCACATCGGCGGCGTGCACATGATCGACGGCATCCTCGAGCAGGGGCGTGACGACGACGTGCTGGCGGTCGCGCAGGTCATGAAGAACACGCAGCAGAACGACCTGACCAACCTGAGCGCGGCGCTGAAGCGCCTGGGCGGCACCCCGTAACACCACCCGCCACCCCGCAAGACCCCCGAGGCCCGGTCCCCCTTCCCAGGGGCACCGGGCCTCCCC
>NZ_JAGPXV010000221.1:0-8549 GCF_018070405.1 Micromonospora sp. D75 | reverse complement strand
GCTTCGACGACCGTGCCGGTGACGGGGCGGCGCGTACGCGAAAATGGGTGGTGGTCGGTGTCGGCAGGGTCGGCCCGGAGCGGTGGTGAAGCGCTTCGACAACCGCCGAAAAACACGCCGCTTTCGCAGGTTGCCCGGTCCCGGAACGCGGCGCTACCGAGGTTGACACCTTCCGGCCGGTGCGGTCAAGGGGTCACCCGGCGGGCAGGCGTCCCGCCTCCACTGTGGCCAGCGCCGCGGTGGCCCCGCCCAGCGCGCCGGCCGCGGACCCGAGCGTGCTGGCCTCCAGCCGCACGCCGGGCGGGACCGGTGTACGGGCGGCGAGTTCGGCGTGGGCGGCCGGCAGCAGCCACGGCGCGAGTGCCGCCAGGTGCCCGCCGACCACCACCACCTCCGGGTCGAGCAGCCCGGCCAGCACCGACGCCGCCTGGCCGAGCAGCCGGCCGATCTCGGTGAGGCCGGTGCGTACCGGCTCGTCCCCGGCGCGGGCGAGCGCCTGGATCCGTTCGATCTCCGGCAGGTGATCGGTGACCGGGCCGGCGTCCGGCAGCAGCCGGCCGATCACCGCGTCCACGCCGAGCAGCGCGGTCAGGCAGCCGCGCCGCCCGCACGCGCAGGGCGGGCCGTCGGCGGCCAGTGGCAGGTGCCCGATGTCGCCGGCGAAGCCCCTGCCGCCGCGCAGCAGCCGCCCACCGCTGATCAAGCCCGCGCCGATCACCGGCCCGCCGGTGAGGTGCACCAGGTCGGCCGTGCCGGCGTACGGGCCGTGCCGCTGCTCGGCCAGGACGGCGAGGTTGGCCTCGCTGTCGACGGTGAGGGGGAAACCCGGATCACGCAGGGCGCGGCGCAACGCGGCGGCGAGCGGTACGCCACGCCAGCCGAGCGCCGGGGCGGCCGGCACGTCGCCGTCGGCGTCGACCAGCCCGGGCACGGCCACGGTGAGGCCGAGCACCGTGCGCTCGGCGCCGGTGACGCGGGTGACGGCGCGGCGGGTCAGCGCCGCCAGCGCCTTCACCGTCTCCTCGGCACCGGCGGTGGCGGCGGGGAACGCGCGCCGCCACGTGAGCACCGGGTCGCCGCCCAGCCCGGCGGCCACCGCGACCAGCTCGTCCGCGCCGACGCGCAGCCCGAGCCCGACGTAGCGGGCGCCGTCGAGGACGAGCATGGTGGCGGGGCGGCCCACCCGGTTCTCGGTCAGCCCGGTCTCGCGCAGCAGCCCGTGTTCGATCAGCTCGGCGACCAGGCTGGAGACGGTGGCCTTGTTCAGTCCGGTGCGTGCGGCGACGTCGGCCCGGGAGCAGGGGGCGTGGCGGCGGACGTGCCGGAGCACCGCGGCCCGGTTCGTCACCCGCACGTCGCCGAGGTCGGCCGTCGGCCGGTCGATGCTGATCACGTACTGCCCGCCTCCTGCGCCCGGCCCTGGGTTCGGCTAAAGCTTAAACTAAATAGGCGCGATCCCGGCCGGGTGGGCCCGGCCGGGGAACCACGGCGCGAACGGCGTCACCGGGACCGGCTCGCCGTCGAGCACCACCCGGCGCGGCGGGTCCGTGCCGACCACGCTGACCTGCCGTACGTCCAGCGGCCCGTCGACGCGTACGCGCAGCGTGTCGCCGTCGCGCACGGCGGTGAGCGTGGTGTCGCCGTCGGGGTCGCGTACCACGCTCACGCCGTCGACGCCGCCCCAGGCCACCACCGTGACGTCCCGGAACGGGCCGGTTCCGACCGTCGTCGCGGGCGGCACGGTGGGAATCAGGGCGCCGTGCCGCACGTACAGCGGCAGGCGGTCCAGCGGCACGCTCACCCGCAGGTGCCGTCCGCCGGTGTGCCGCTGCCCGGTGTACGCGTCCAGCCAGTCGTCGCCGGTCGGCAGGTAGACGGTGCGCTCGCCGGACCTGTCGAGCACCGGCGCCACCAGCAGGTCCGGGCCGAGGCGGTACTGGAGGTCGGCGGTCCAGGCGGCCGGGTCCTCCGGGGTGTCGACGAGCAACGCGCGCATCATCGGGCTGCCGGTGCGGGCGCTGTCCACTGCCGCCGACCAGAGGTACGGCAGCAGCCGGTAGCGCAGCCGCAGCGCGTCCACCGCGTGCCGTTGCGCCTCGGGCGGGAACTCCCACGGCAGCCGGCTGGTGGTGCCGTGCAGCCGTACCAGTGGTGAGAGCGCGCCGAACTGGGTCCAGCGCACGTACAGGTCCGGTTCGGGGGTGCCGTGGAAGCCGCCGGTGTCGTGGCTCCAGAACGGCACGCCGGACAGCCCGTGGGACAGACCACCGCGCAGCGTGCTGGCCATGCCGGGCCAGGTGGCGTTGACGTCGCCGCTCCACTGGGCGCTGTGCCGCTGGCCGCCCAGGTACGACGAGCGCGCCCACACGGTGCGGTGCCCGGCCACCTCCTCGGTGACGTCGGCGACCGCGTCGTTGAACAGCAGCGCGTACACGTTGTGCAGCTCGACGCCGGTCATGCCGTTGTGGGCGACGGCGTCGGCGGGCACGCCCTCGGCGAAGTCGGTCTTGAACACGGCGACGCCCTGGGCGAGCAGCGGGCGCAGCAGGTCCTGGAACCAGCTCACCGCGGCCGGGTTGGTGAGGTCCACGATCGCGCAGACCGGGTAGCTGCCGTGCCACGTGTCGGCGACGTACGTGCTTCCGTCCGGGCGGCGCAGGAAGTAGCCGGCGGCCTCGGCCTCGGCGTAGAGCGGGCTGCCGGTCATCAGGTACGGGTTCATCCACAGGCACACCCGGAAACCCTGCTCGGTGAGGTCCTTGAGCATGCCGTCCGGGTCGGGGAAGGCGTCGGTGTCCCAGCGCAGGTCCGACCAGTGTCCGGCGACCTGCCAGTAGCAGTCCAGGTGCAGCACGTCGCAGGGGATGTCGTCCGCGCGGATGCGCCGGGCCCGTTCCAGTACGCGCTGCTGGCTGTCCGGGAAGAAGCCGGAGGAGATCCACGCGCCGAACGCCCATCGCGGCGGCAGGTACGGCCGGCCGGTCAGCGTGTCGAGCCGGTCGAGCACCTGCGCCGGGGTGGGTCCGGCGAGCACGTAGTAGTCGAGCAGGTCGTCCGGGACGAGGATCTGCACGCTGCTGTGCGTGCTGGCGCACATGTCGAACTGCACCGGCAGCCCGCTGTCGACGAGTACGCCGTAGCCGCGGTCGGACAGGTAGAACGGCACGTTCTTGTGCGACCGGTCGGACTCGCCGCCGAAGGCGTCGAAGTTCCACATCAGCGGCCGCTGGCCGCGCTTGTCCAGTGGGGTGAACTTCTCGCCGAAGCCGACGAACCGCTCGTCGCCCGGCGCGACGAAGCTCTCGTGCCAGGCCACCGGCTCCCCGTCGACTGTGGAACGGCCCAGCGGCAGCGTGCGGCGGCGGCCGCTGATGTCGCGGGTGCCGGCGTCGGAGGCCAGCAGCAGCTGTCCGTCCGGAGTGTGGAACCGCAGTCCCCACGGGTCCAGGCTCAGCTCGGCGACCATGCCACCGGCCGCCACCCGGACCTGCCCGTCGGCGACGGTCACGGTGGCCGGGTGGGGCTGCGGGTGGACCAGTGTCAGCGCCGGTGCGGACCGGCTGCGTACCGAGGGGTCGTCGGCGAGGCGTACCCGGATGATCCCGTCCCCGGCGGCCTCGACGCGCGTGACCAGCGTGCGGCCGGACGCGCAGGTCGCGGTGAGCGTGACCCCGTGCGCGTCGGTCGCGGCGACCTCGGCCCGCAGCACGTCGTCGGCGCCCTCCTCGCCGGGGGCGCGGACCGGCAGGTCGGGCGGGTCGGCCACGAACGTCTCGTACGGGACCAGCGGCGGGCGGTACGGCATGGGCGTCTCCTCGCGGCGTCCACGGGCGGTCCCGCCAGTTTCTTTGGAAGCCCAACTAACTGTCAATGATCGACGCCATTGACTTTCCGTCTCACCTGTTCCTATTTTGGCCGGGATGACAACTAAAGTGCCGTGGAGCGACGGGCGGCTCTGCTACGGCGGCGACTGGAACCCGGAGCAGTGGCCGCCGGAGGTGTGGCGCGAGGACGTCGCCCTGATGCGCGCCGCCGGGGTCGACCTGGTCACCGTCGGCGTGTTCGCCTGGTCCCGGCTGGAACCCGAACCCGGCCGCCACACGTTCGACTGGCTCGACCGCGTCCTGGACCTGCTGCACGCGAACGGCATCCGGGCCGCCCTGGCCACCCCCACCGCGTCGCCGCCGCCGTGGTTCTCGCTGCGGCACCCGGACGCGCTGCCGGTCACCGCCGACGGCGTCCGCCTGACCCACGGCAGCCGCGACACCTACTGCGCCGCCGCGCCCGCGTACCGCGACGCCGCCCGCAGCATCGCCGAGGTGCTGGCCGCCCGGTACGCGCACCACCCGGCGCTCGCGCTGTGGCACGTGCACAACGAGTACGGCACCACCTGCCACTGCCCGCACACCGAGGCGGCGTTCCGCCGCTGGCTCACCGGCCGGTACGGCGACCTCGACGCGCTGAACGACGCCTGGGTGACCAGCTTCTGGAGCCAGCACTACTCCGACTGGGCGCAGGTCGGCACGCCCCGCGCCACGCAATATCTCGCGAACCCCGGCCAGCTGCTCGACTTCCGCCGCTTCTGGTCCGACACGCTGCTGTCCGCGTACACCGAGCAGCGTGACCTGCTGCGGGCGGCGAACCCTTCGGTGCCGGTCACCACCAACTACGTGCTCGGCGACTGGGTGCCGGTGGACCACGCCCGCTGGGCGCGCGAGGTGGACGTGGTCGCGATCGACCACTACCCGTCCGCGGTCGGCTCGGACGCGCAGGAGCAGACCGCGTTCGCCGCCGACCTGGCCCGCGGCTGGGCCCGCCACGGCGCCGGGCGGCCGGCGCCGTGGCTGCTGGCCGAGAGCGCGCCCAACCAGATCCACGTCGCCGGGCGGATGCACACCAAGGAACCCGGCCGGATGACCCGGCACAGTCTTGCCCACGTCGCACGCGGCTCCGCCGGGGTGATGTTCTTCCAGTGGCGCGCCCCAGCCGGCGGCGCGGAACGCTTCCACTCCGCGGTGGTGTCGCACGCCGGCGCGGACACCCGCGTGTTCCGCGAGGCCACCGACCTGGGCGCCGCGCTGGCCCGGCTCGCCGGGACCGCGCCGGGCCGCGTCGAGGCGGGCGTGGCCATCGCGTACGACGCGGCGAGCGGCTGGGCGCTGCGGCACCCCGGGATGCCCCGCGCCGGACTCGACCACCCTGGCGAGGCGGCTGCCGCGCACCGGGCGCTGTGGCACGCGGGGGTCACCGCCGACGTGGTGCCGCCCGGCGCCCCGCTCGACGGTTGCCGGCTGCTCGTGCTGCCCGCCCTCTACCTGGCCTCGGACGCCACAGTCGACTGGGTACGCCGGCACGTCGACGCCGGCGGGCACCTGCTGGTGACCTGGCTCAGCGGTGTCGCCGACGAGCACGCCCGGGTACGCCTCGGCGGCTACCCGGGCGCGTACCGGGACCTGCTCGGCGTACGGGTGGAGGAGTTCCACCCGCTCGCCGACGACGAACACGTGCCGCTGACCGGCGGCGGGACCGGCCGGATCTGGTCCGAGACGGTGCACCCGGCCGGCGCGGAGACGATCAGCGCGTACGCCGGGGGAGTGCTTGACGGCCGTCCCGCGATCACCCGGCACCGGATCGGCGACGCGTGCGCCTGGTACGTCTCCACCCGCCCCGACGACGACACCTATCGGCGGTTGCTCACCGAGGCAGCAGGGCTCGCCGGTGTGACCCCGACCTGTCCCGGAGCGCCCGAGGGTGTCGAGGCGGTACGCCGCCACGACGGCCTGCTCTACCTGCTCAACCACACCGACCGGCCGCAGCGGGTGCCGGTCACCGGGCTCGACCTGCTGACCGGCGCGACGGCCGACGGCTCGTTGACGGTGCCGCCGGGTGGTGTTGCGGTCGTGCGCGAGGAGCCGTCGTGACGCCGCCCCGGCGGCATGCGTTCGTGACGGACGGCGTGGGTGCGCGTACCCCGGTCAGGGGGTGGCGACGGCGGCGCGGGAGCGGTCCGCGGCGATCCGCACCGCGAGCGCGGCAAGCACCGTGCCCATCACCCACCGCTGCAGGCGCGCCCAGCCCGGCCGCCGGGTGAGGAACGCCGACACCGAACCGGCGCTCAGCACGATCAGCGCGTTCACGGTGAGCGCCACGACGATCTGGGTCAGGCCGAGCAGCAGGCTCTGCACCGCCACGTGCCCGCGCGCCGGGTCGACGAACTGCGGCAGCAGCGACACGTACAGGATGGCGATCTTCGGGTTGAGCAGGTTGGTGACCAGGCCCATCGTGAACAGGCGCCGGGGCCGGTCCGGCGGCAACGGCGTCGGGGTGAACGCCGACGTGCCGCCCGGGCGCAGCGTGCGCCAGGCCAGCCACAGCAGGTACGCCGCGCCGGCCAGCTTCACCGCCGTGTACAGCGGCGGGACCAGCACGAACACGGTGGCGATGCCGGCCACCGCGGCGGCCAGGTAGACCAGGAACCCGGCTGCCACGCCGAGCAGCGACACCAGTCCGGCCCGCCGCCCCTGGGTCACCGAGCGGGACACCAGGTAGACCATGTTCGGCCCGGGCGTGAGCACCAGACCGAGCGCCACCAGGGCGATCCCCATCACCGCGCCGACTGTAACCATGTCGCCTCCCCGTTGCCGACCGTGAACCGGACCCTACGCCCACCCGCCGACACCCACCGCCCCGCCGTGCCCTCACCCCTGCTCCCACTCCGGCGATCATGAGGTTGACGGCGACAAATCGGTCACCGACGGCCGCCAACTTCATGATCGCCGGAGTCGGGGGGTCAGCGCGGGGCGGGGGCGGTGGGGATACTTGTCGCATGTCGATCGTGCTGTCCGCGCCGGCGACCGCGACCGCGCCCGGTCTGCTGCTGCGACCGTGGCGCGACGGTGACGCCGACGCGCTGATCGAGGCGTACCGGGATCCGGTGCTGCGTGCCTGGACCAGACATCCGGTGACCGGACCGGCGCAGGCGCGGGTGTTCCTGCGCCGCAGCCACCAGGGCTGGGCCGCCGGTCACCGGTTCATGTTCGCGGTGCTGGAGGAGAAACGGGTGGCGGCCTGTGTGGTGCTCAAGGACGTCCGTCCGGGCCGCCCGGCCGCCGAGGTCGGCTACTGGACGGCCGCGCCGGCACGGGGCCGGGGCGTCGCGCCACGCGCGGTGGAGGCGGTCACCGGATGGGCGTTCGCCCGGTTCGCCGCCACCGGGCTGACCCACCTGGAGCTGCTGCACCAGGTCGACAACCCGGCGTCCTGCCGCGTGGCGGAAAAGAGCGGGTACGCGTTCGCCGAGGTCCTGCCGGCCCGCGCGCCGTTTCCCCGCGACGGCCACCGCCACGTCCGCCACCTGCCCTGACGCCGGGTCCGGCCCGCCGCTGCTCTCATGAGCCGAGCAGGCGCAGCAGCACCGCCCAGCTCCCGACCAGGCAGGCCGTCGCCACAGCGAGGCCGATCAGTCAGTCGCGCACGCCGGCGCCCCCTCACCCCGGGGGCACGCTACGCGGCGGCCCGCGCGGGAACAGCTCGGCCCCGCGCGACGCTGACTCTTGTCGGACGGCGGCGGCTACCGTGGGTACCGGAGGTGACGGCGGTGACGACAGCCTGGGAGGCCGCGGTCGAGGCGCAGATCCGCTCGGCCCAGGAACGCGGCGAGTTCGACAACCTGCCGGGTGCCGGCAAGCCCATCCCGGGGCGCGACACGCCCTACGACGAGGGCTGGTGGATCCGCAGCTTCATGGAGCGCGAGCAGATCCCGTCCGACCTGCTGCTGCCCACGCCGCTGCAGTTGCGCCGCCGCATCGAACAGCTCCCGGCCGAGCTGCGCGACCTGCCCACCGAGGAGGCCGTCCGCTCGTACGTGGCGGCGCTCAACACCGAGGTGGTCGCCTGGCTGCGTACCCCGACCGGGCCACGTGTGGTGGTACGCCCGGTGAACGTCGAGGAGGCGGTGCGCGGCTGGCGCGCCGACCGGGAACGCGCCGCGCCGGTCGTCACGACGCCGGAGCCAGCCCGTGCCGCGTCGGCCCGCCCGCGCCGCCGTTGGCGCTGGTGGCGCCGCTGAGCGTTCAGGGGCGCGCCGCCTGCCAGGTCCACGAGGTACGCCGTGGCCGGTCGCCGAGCGGCGCGCGGCCGGTCAGCCACAGCAGCACCGGCGCCGGCCTGCCGTCGGGCGCATCCGGGAACAACCGGCTCACCACCCGGGCGCACAGCTCGGCGGGTGGCGACCAGTCCAGGCCGAGCCCTCGGGTCAGGTCGTGTGTGTGCAGCAGGATCTCGGCCACGCCCATCGCGGCGAAGCCGCCCGGATCGCAGGGGCCGAAGTGCCACGCCCGGTCGTCCGGGCTCGCGGCGTCGACAGTGGCGGCCAGGATCCCGGCCGCGGCCGCCGCGACGGTGAGCACCTCGGCGGGCGCGGCGTCCGCGCGTACCCGCAGGTCGTACGGGAGGTAGCCGCCCTCGGGCCGGCCGGACACCTGACCGGCGTACGCGATCAGGTCGTGCGCGATGTGCGCGGCCGTGGTCCAGCAGGACCAGTCCAGGTC
>NZ_JAGPXV010000220.1:0-8595 GCF_018070405.1 Micromonospora sp. D75 | reverse complement strand
GCGAGGATGACCACCGAGACGGTGAGCAGAATCAGGCTCAGCACGATCGCGGCCTGCAGGTCGGTCTCCAGCGCAAGGTAGACAGCCAGCGGCATGGTCTGGGTGCGGCCCGGATAGTTGCCGGCGGCGCGCAGCACCACGATCGGGTAGTCGTTCACCGCACGCGCCGACTCGGGGAACTCGACCGCGTCGAGTCCGGGGGCGGCGCGGACGTCGGTGCGGTAGACCAGTGCCGCGTCGACCTCGCCGAGGCGCAGCTTGGCCAGCGCGCCCTTGACGTCCTGTTCGAGCGTGGCGGGCGTGAGCCGCACACCCGCCGCGTCCAGCGCGGTGCGCGCGGCGGCGCCGCAGGGCACCTGCTCGGCGCAGAGCGCCACCTTGACGCCGGGGCGGGCGAGGTCGGCCAGGCCGCCGACCCGGGCCGGGTTGCCTCGGGGTACGGCCACGACGAGCTGGTTGCGGACCAGCACCACCGGTTCGCCCGCGGCGTCACCGGCGTCGGTGACCGTCTTCATGGTGGCCGGGGACGCGGCGGCGAACACGTCGGCGGGCGCGCCCTGGGTGATCTGGGTGGCGAGCCCGGAGCTGCCGCCGAAGTTGAATCGGACGGTACGGCCCGGGTGCGCGGCCTCGTAGTCCTTGCCGAGCCGGGTGAACGACTCGGTGAGCGAGGCGGCGGCGAACACCGTCACCGGGCCGGCGCCGTCGGGTCCGGCCGGGGCGTCCGCGTCGCCGCAGCCGGTCAGGCCGAGCGCCGCCACCAGCGCGCCGGCGAGGGCGGCGCGAATCCACCGTACGGTCACGGGCTGGTCCTTCCCCTGGGGGTGGCTCGCTCGACCACGACGGTGGTCGACTTGATCACGGCGACGGCGACGGCGCCGACCTGGAGGTCGAGGTCGTCGACAGCCTCGCGGCTCATCAGCGACACCACCCGGAACGGCCCGGCCTGGATGTCCACCTGGGCCATCACGGTGTCCTTGACCACGGCGGTGACGATGCCGCGCAGCCGGTTGCGGGCCGAGGACAGCTCGGGGTGGCCGGGAGCGCGGACGAACGCTGCGACGTCGGCGCCGTCGAGCACCCGGTGACCGTGCTCGTCGCGGGTGGCCGGCAGCTTGCCGGCGTCGATCCAGCGGCGGACCGTGTCCGCGCTGACCCCGAGCAGTTCGGCTGCCTCACCGATCCGGAACACCGTCACGCGCTCACCCTAGCGACCCGCAGGTGCAAGCTGGAAGGGGCATGGTGGCTCGCATCCGCGAATCTCAAGGCGGCTCGGGAACCGGAACTGCGGGTCAGTCGGCCGGGGTGATCCGGACCCGGCGCAGCAGTTGAGCGTTGAGCGCCACCACGATGGTGGAGGCGGACATCAGCACCGCGCCCAGCGCCGGGCTGAGCGCGATCCCGGCCCAGGCGAGGACACCGGCGGCCAGCGGGATCGCGACCACGTTGTAGCCGGCCGCCCAGGCCAGGTTCTGCCGCATCTTCCGGTACGACGCGCGGGACAGCCGGATCACGCCGCCGACGCCGCGCGGGTCGGAGCCGGCCAGCACCACCCCGGCGGACTCGATCGCCACGTCGGTGCCGGCGCCGATGGCCAGCCCGACGTCGGCGCGCGCGAGCGCCGGGGCGTCGTTCACGCCGTCGCCGACCATGGCCACCGTCAGTCCCCGACCGCGCAGCTCGGCGACCGCCTTGTCCTTGTCGGCCGGGAGCACCTCGGCGAAGACCTCGTCGACGCCGGGCCGGAACCCGAGGTCGGCGGCGACCGCCTCGGCCACCGGGCGCGCGTCGCCGGTGATCATCACGATCTTGCGTACGCCGAGGTCGCGCAGCTCGGCCACGGCGGCCCGCGCCTCCGGGCGGACCTGGTCCTCCAGCCCGAACACGGCGGTCACCTCCGGCGGCCCGCCCTCGGGCAGGCGGACCAGGTGCAGCACCGCGGCGCCCCGGCCCGACCACTCCTGCGCGGCCCGGGCCAGGTCGTCCGGCACCGGGGCGTCGAGCTCGCGCAGCAGGGCCGGCCCGCCGACCGCCCAGTCCACGCCGTCCACCGTGGCGCGCACGCCCCGGCCGGTCAGCGCCCGGAAGCCGCGCGCGACCGGACGCGCCGGGCCGGGCTCGGCGTCGGACCCGGTCGGAGACGTCGGCCCGGGAGACGTCGGCCCGGCGTCGGACGTCGGCCGCGCGTCGGCAGCGGCGACGAGCGCGCGGGCCAGCGGGTGCTCGCTGTCGGCCTCGACCGCGCCGGCCAGGGCCAGGGCGGCCGTGGAGTCCAGCCCCCCGGTGGCGGCCACTCCGGTCACCGTGTGCCGGCCGGTGGTGAGCGTGCCGGTCTTGTCGAACAGGACGGTGTCGACGGTGCGCATCCGCTCCAGCGCGAGCCGGTCCTTGACCAGGATGCCGGCACGGGCCGACAGCGCTGTGGACAGCGCCACCACCAGCGGAATGGCCAGGCCGAGCGCGTGCGGGCAGGCGATCACCAGCACCGTCAGGGTGCGTACCACCGCCTGGTCGGGGTCGCCGAGCAGCGCCCACACCGCGAACGTCGCCAGGCCGGCGAACGCCGCCAGGTAGAACAGCAGCGCGGCGAACCGGTCGGCGAGCACCTGTGCGCGCCCGCCGGAGGCCTGCGCCTCGGCGACGAGCCGCCCGATGCCGGCCAGCGCGGTGTCCGCGCCGACCGCCTCGACGCGTACCCGCAGGGTGGAGTCGGTGGCCACGGTGCCGGCGACCACCCGGTCCCCGGCGGCGCGGGCCACCGGCCGCGACTCGCCGGTGATCATCGACTCGTCCAGCTCGGCGGCGCCCTCGACGATCCGCCCGTCGGCCGGCACCCGTCCGCCGGGGCGCACCAGCACCAGGTCGCCCACCCGCAGCTCGCCGACCGGCACCGGATGCGGCCGCCCGGCGTCGTCCAGGCGCTCGGCGTCGTCGGGCAGCAGCGCCGCGAGGGCGCCGAGCGCGCCGCGTGCCTGCCCGACCGCCCGCATCTCCTGCCAGTGGCCGAGCAGCATGATGGTGACCAGCGCGGCCAGCTCCCACCAGAAGTCCAGGTCGAAAAGGCCGATGCTGGTGGCGGCCGAGGCGAGGTACGCGACGACTATCGCCATCGAGATCAGCAGCATCATGCCGGGGCTGCGTTCGTGCAGCTCACGCAGGCCGCCGGTGAGGAACGGCCAGCCGCCGTAGAGGAAGACCACGGTGCCGAGCACCGGGCCGACCCAGCGCACGCCGGGAAGGTCGATCGAGTAGCCGAACCAGTCCATCACCATGTGACTGGTGGCGACGATCGGCAGGGTCAGCGCCAGGCTCAGCCAGAATCGGCGGCGGAACTGCTCCGGGTCGTGCCCGGCGTGCGCGCCGCCGCCATGATCGGTGCCGTGGTCGCCGTGGTGAGCGGGTGAGTGCTCCATCGGGCGTCACCTCCGCCGACCACCATACCCCCTGGGGGTAATACGTGACGGGCGATCAGCGCTGGGGGCGGGCGCCGACGCTCGGCCGGTCCGCCGGAGGGCGGCCCTGCCAGGGCCACCGGCCGTCCAGCTCCACCTCGAGGGAGAAGCTGAGGAACGTACGGACCAGCACGATCAGCGCCAGCACGCCGACGCTGGTGAACGTAGGCGACACCGCGACGGTCCGGATGATGTCGCCGCCGACCAGGAACTCCAGGCCGAGCAGGATGGCCCGGCCGACCCCCTGCCGGTACGCGCGGTAGTGCGCCACCACCTGCCGGGTCCGGGCGCAGCGCACCGCGAACACGACTGTGGCGACCGCGACGCCGACCGCGATCACCAGCACCCCGGCCAGGTCCAGCAGCGCCCCGACGTGCTGGACGATCTCCTTCGTCGGCACCCGGCACCCCCGCACCAGCCTGGCGTACGGCCGGTCGCGGGGGCGGCGTTTCCGCGCTCCCGCCACCCGGAGGGCGGGAGCGCGGAGGCGTGCTCAGTCCTGGGCCTGCCAGCGGTAGAAGACGGTGGCCAGGGAGTCCTGCGGGCCCTGCCACTTCTCCGGCCGGTACGGCTCGATGTACGGGCCGAGGTCCTGCATCACCTTGCCGAAGGCGGGCTTGTCGCCGTGCCGGTCGCGGGTGGCCTCGGCCGCCGACGTCTCCTGTTCCAGCAGGTGCACGTAGACGTCGTCGATCGAGTAGAGCCAGCGGCCGGTGACCCCGAGGTCGGCCGGGAGCGACCCGGCGTCGGACTCGGCGAAGACCCGCGCCACGTCCGGCTCGGCGCCGGGCTTGATCCGCCCGACGATGACGGTGAGCGTGGTGTCGGCGGGCGGCTCGCCCTCGGGCGCCCAGTGGTAGAACTCCTTCGCCACCGAGTCCGACGGGTTTTTCCAGTAGCGCGGGTACGGGGTCACGTACGGGCCGATCTCCTCGGCGATCTTCTGGAAGGCGGGCAGCCCGCGCGTCTGCCCGGAGATCCGCGGGTCCTGCTCCCGCTCGATCACGTGCAGGTAGAGGTCGTGGTGGGACAGCAGGTACCGGCCGATGACGCCCAGGTCCTGCGGCCGGGTGGCCTGGTCGTAGTGGCCGAACACGTCGCCGACGATCTGCTCGCTGCCGGGGACCATGTGACAGACGATCACGTTGCGGAAGACCATGACTGCTCCTTGATGATTGCGACGGGGGCGGCGGCGCGAGGCGGCGGCGCCGTCAGGCGGTGAAGGTGACAGGCAGTTCCAGCAGGCCGCGGAACGGCGAGGCGGCGGGGAGCCGGCGCACCTGCGCGAGCGGCACGCCCAGGCGCAGTCCGGGCAGCCGGCGCAGCAGCGCGCCGAGCGCGAGTTCGGCCTCCATCCGGGCCAGCGAGACGCCCAGGCAGTAGTGGACGCCGTGCCCGAACCCGAGGTGCGGGCCCCGGACGCGGCGCAGGTCCAGCCGGTCCGGGTCGGCGAAGTGCGCCGGGTCGTGGTTGGCCGCGTTGATCGCGACTCCGACGATCGCGCCGCGTGGGATGCGTACGCCCTGGTAGTCGACGTCCTCGGTGGCGATGCGCGGGCTGGCCACGGGCAGCGGCCCGTCGAACCGGAGCAGTTCCTCGATCGCGGCCGGCAGCAGGCGCGGCGTGGCGCGCAGCAGTTCCATCTGCTCGGGGTGGGTGAGCAGCGCCAGCACCGCGTTGCCGAGGAAGTCGGCGGTGGTCTGGTGCCCGGCGAACAGCAGCAGGAACGTGGTGGTGACCAGTTCCGCCTCGGACAGCGTCCCGTCCTGGTCGACCGCCCGGATCAACGCGGCGATGATGTCGTCGGCCGGGTCGTCGCGTTTGGCCCGGACCAGCCCGGCCAGGTAGTGGTGCAGCCGCAGCTGGGCCTCCTGCACCGCGGCCCGTTCCTGCGCCGGCGGCCGGCTGGTGGAGCCGGAGGTGCGGATGACCTGGGTCCAGTCGAGCACCCGGTCGTGGTCGGCCGGCGGCACGCCGAGCAGTTCGCAGATGACAGTCATCGGCAGCGGGATGGCGAACTCGTGCATCAGGTCCGCCTCGCCGTGCGGCGCCATCTTGTCGATCAACTGGTCGACGATCGACGCCACCCGGGGGCGCAGCGCCTCGATCCGCCGCGGCGCGAACGCCTGCGACACCACGCGACGCAGCCGGGTGTGCTCCGGCGGGTCGGAGTTGAGCATGTTGCGGTTCAGGCCCTCGGAGTTCGGGCCGAAGATCTTCAGGTAGTGCTGGTCCGGGCCGTACAGGTCCTTGGACAGGCGCGGGTCGGTCAGCGCGGTGCGCGCGTCGTCGAAGCGGGTGATCAGCCAGGAGTCGAAGCGCGGCGAGCCGACCGGGCAGACCGGCCGCTCGGCGCGCAGCCGCGCCAGCGCGGGGTACGGGTCGGCCGCGAACGAGTCGGTGTACAGCTCGCTCGCCGGCATCACGTCGTCGGTCATCGCCCCTCCCCCGGCTCGCCGGCCACGCTGTGCAGCACCTGGTAGGTGTGCCGGTCCGCGGACTCGCGCAGCTCCCGGATGACGCGCAGCAGCCGGTCGCGCTGCTCGCTGCGGCCGAACGCGTCCAGCCGCTCGCGGTCGGCCCAGTCGCTGATGACCAGGTAGCTGCGCGGGTCGTCGGCGTCACGGACCAGGTCCTGGTGCAGGCAGCCGTCCAGGGTGCGGATCTGTTCGGCGGCGCTGAGCCATTCGGCCTCGAAGCGCTCCGCGCACCCCTCCCGGGTCCGCATCGCCAGCACGGTCCGGACCCGGCTCACCGCGCGCTCCCGAACACCAGGTGCAGGTGCTTGCGCAGCGCGTCCGGGTCGACCGGCGCGCCCCGGAAGCCGACGTGCCCGTCCGGGCGGATCAGGTACAGGCCGGTGCCGTCCAGCCCGTACCCGGCGCGGAAGCGGCGCTTGGCGTCGCGCACCACCGGCGGGTCCAGCAGTCGCGGTTCGTCGGCGTCCGGGTCGAGCAGCAGGTACGCGTCGAGTTCCCCGCCGGCGAGCCGCCGCGCGTCGGCGCACAGGCCGGTGAACGCGGCGAGTTCCTCCGCGCCGGCCGTGCGGTCGGCGTAGAGCAGCAGCGTGTGCCGGGTGCCCCGGGTCAGGTCACGCAGCCGCAGCGGGTGGCCGACGCCGCGGCGGCGCAGCCCGTCGACGTCGGGCGCGATGTCGCCGGGGCGGGGGGCGTCGCCGAGCGCGGCCGGGTCGGCGACGGTCTCCCCGACCAGCGGGCTGCCGGCGTAACTGAGCAGCATGGACATCTCCTGGAGGAACTGCCGTTCCAGGTCGGCGCGGTCCACCTCCTCGGTGCCGGCCATCCGTACCGCCCGGCCGACGATCTCCTCGCCCTCCGGCCGCCGCTCGGTCTCGTAGCTGTCCAGCAGTCCGGGCGCGGCGAGCCCGCGTACCGCGAGCGCGAGTTTCCAGGCCAGGTTCCAGGCGTCCTGGATGCCGGTGTTCATGCCCTGGCCGCCGGCCGGCGGGTGCAGGTGGGCGGCGTCCCCGGCGACGAAGATCCGGCCGTCGCGGTAGCGGTCGACGATGCCGTGGCTGATCCGGAACACCGACGACCAGCGCAGGTTGCTCGCCCGGGTGCCGGGTGGCGCGAGGCGGTCCAGCGCGGCCTGCACGTCTTCGATGGTGGGCTCGTCGAGTTCCTCGCTGAACCCGGGCGGGGCGTCGCGTCCGCCGGTCTGGGCGAAGAACCGGGGCGGGGCGAGGGTGGCTATGCGGTAGCGGTGCTCGCCGCGCAGCGGTACGCAGACGAGCATGCCGTCCATCTGCCCGTCGGTCATGTGCAGGAACCGCAGCAGGTGCCCGTCCGGCATGTCCCAGTCCACGTCGACGTCGACCAGCATGAACAGTTGCGGGAACCGGCCGAGCCCGCCGGTGAAGGTGAGCCCGAGCTGCTCCCGGACGCGGCTGTGCGCGCCGTCGGCGCCGACGACGTACCGGGCGCGTACCGTCTCGGTGCCGCCGTCGGCGGTGCGGACGGTGGCGGTCACGCCGTCGGCGTCCTGGGTGAGGTCGGCGAGTTCGGCGCCGCGCCGCGGGCGCACCCCGAGGGCGGCGAGCCGGTCGGTGAGGATGCGCTCGGTCTCGTACTGCGGCAGGCCGAGGTGGGCGTACGGCAGGCCGGGCAGCTCCCAGCTCATCCGGTGGGTCTGCGCGCCGTTGACGAACACCATGTTGCCGGTGAGCCAGATGCCGGCGTCCATGGCCTCCCGGACGACGCCCTGCTCCTCCCAGATCTCCATGGTGCGGCAGTGCACGCCGATCGCCTTGTCGGCGTGGCCGGGCGGGGTGGCCTGCTTGTCGATCACCAGGCAGTCGATGCCCCGCCGGGCCAGTTCGACGGCGGCGGTCAGCCCGGTGGGCCCCGCCCCGACGACGAGTACGTCTGTTGTCCTGTGCACGTCGGCCTCCCAGCCCGTGGTGGGGTGACTGCTGCCGTCCGCGTCGGGCACGACGTGGAACAGGCGGCGCCGGATGTCGAGAAGGAACGGTGCGATCGGTCCGGCCTGCGCGGAGGCGTGGGCCGGGTCGCTGATCCAGGCGAGGAACGGCGCGGCGCCGTCCCACTCGGCGAAGATGTGGTGGATGTCCGAGCCGGGTTCGCGCAGCAGCTGCTCGCGGCGGTAGCCGGGTATCGCGGTCATCCGCCGTACCACCTCGGGGTAGCCCCGGTGGAACTCGGCGAGCCGGTCGCGCGGCACGGTCAGCTCGACGTCCACGTAGACCGGGCCCTCGCCGTCCCCGGTCTCGCGCAGCAGCGGGTAGCCGGGGCCGTCGGCCGGCTCGGTCAGCGGCTGGAGCAGGCCGGCCAGGCGGGCCGCCACCGGCCCGCGCCGGTACGCGCGCAGCGCCGCCTCGTCGGCCCATTCGGTGACGACGACGAAGCCGCGCGGGTCGAGGGCGTCGCGCAGCAGCTCGTGCCGCAGGTTGCCGGCTAGCGCGCCGAGCTGCCCCGCCACGGTCTCGAACGCGGGCCCGACGGCGGGCTCGCACCCGGGGCGCGCGCGCAGCCGGAGCATCGTCCTGATCATGCAGCCCCCTCGAACCGTGCCGTCGTCGTGCCGCGACCCTGCCGCAGCCCGCGTCACCACCTCGTCACCGTCGACCCGCCGGAGGTCCGGCCCCGGTGACGCCGCCGGGACG
>NZ_JAGPXV010000022.1:0-22026 GCF_018070405.1 Micromonospora sp. D75 | reverse complement strand
AGAGCGCGACGACCGCCAGCTCGTCGAGGCCGGCCTCGTAGGCGCGGCGCAGCCACGTCGCCAGGCCGCGGCGCAGCGACGGGTACGTCGACGGCGCCATCGCGGCCGACTGCTGCTCGGTGACGAACGTGCCCTGGCCGGGCCGGCCGGTGACCAGGTTCTCCTGCTCCATCTGCCGGTACGCCTTGGCCACGGTGTTCGGGTTGATGGCCAGGTCCTCGACCACCTCGCGGATGAGCGGGAGGCGGTCGCCGGGTTGGAGGAAGCCCAGCAGCACCGCCTGGCGAACCTGCTGGACGAGTTGCAGGTACGGCGGCACGCCGGAGTGGGTGTCGAGCCGGAAGACGAACACGGTGTCCCTTCGCTGCTTTACTAGTACCGTAGTAAAGCAGCAGGTGGGCGGTCAAGAAGGGCGGGTTGGCCGCGGCTGGGGGATCGACATGATCGCCGATGGCTGTATCGTTGCCGACGCCGCATCCCGCAGGCCGCTTCCACCAAGGACGACCATGACCGCCTCCACCGTCACCGCCGTCATTGACCTCGACCTGACCGGCCCCACCATCTCCCGCCACGTCTACGGCCACTTCGCGGAGCACCTGGGACGCTGCGTCTACGGCGGCTTCTGGGTGGGGGAGGGCTCCGCGACCCCGAACGAGGGCGGGATCCGCCTCGACGTGGTGGAGGCGCTGCGCCGCATCGGCATCCCGAACCTGCGCTGGCCGGGCGGCTGCTTCGCCGACGACTACCACTGGCGCGACGGGATCGGCCCGCGCGAGCTGCGGCCCCGCATGGTCAACTCGCACTGGGGCGACGTGGTCGAGGACAACTCCTTCGGCACGCACGAGTTCATGGCGCTGTGCGAGCTGCTGGGCGCGGATCCGTACGTGTCCGGCAACGTCGGCTCGGGCAGCGTGCGGGAGATGTCCGAGTGGGTCGAGTACCTGACCCGCGGCGACGACTCTCCGATGGCCGCCCTGCGGCGGGAGAACGGGCGCGACGAGCCCTGGCGGGTCCCGTTCTGGGGACTGGGCAACGAGGCGTGGGGCTGCGGCGGCAACCTGCGCGTCGAGCAGTTCGCCTCGCTGGCCCGCCAGTACGCCACCTACGTCCGCGACCACGGCGACAACACCGTCTACCGGATCGCCGCGGGCGCGAACAGCGACGACTACCACTGGACCGAGACGTTGATGCGCTCCTTCGACGACCTGGCAGCGCCGGACTCCCGCGCCTGGCCGTTCCAGGCCGTCTCGCTGCACTACTACACGATGACCCGGGGCTGGTCGTCGAAGGGCGCGGCGACCGGCTTCGACGAGGAGGAGTGGTACCTCGCGCTGCGGAACGCGACCCGGATCGAGGAGCTGGTCTCACGCCACGAGGCGGTCATGGACCGCTGGGACCCGCAGCGCAAGGTCGGCCTCGTCGTGGACGAGTGGGGCACCTGGTGGGACGTGGAGCCGGGCACCAACCCCGGCTTCCTCTACCAGCAGAACACGCTGCGCGACGCGCTGGTGGCCGCGGTGCACCTCGACACGTTCCACCGCCACGCGGCGCGCGTCGTGATGGCGAACATCGCGCAGACAGTGAACGTGCTCCAGGCCATGATTCTCACCGACCCGGAGACGGGCGCGCTGGTGCTCACGCCCTCGTACCACGTGTTCGCGATGAACCGGGCCCACCACGACGCGGCGTCGCTCGCGGTGACCTTCAAGGGCGACGTTCCGGTGCGCGAGGTGGCGGGGGATCACCTGGCGACGCTCTCGGCGTCCGCCTCGACGCGCGGCGACACGGCGCTGGTCTCGCTGTCGAACCTCGACGCGCGGCGTCCGGTGACCGTCGTCCTCGACCTGCGCGGACGGGACGTCACCGCCCACCGGGCCACGATCCTGACCGCCGACGCGCTCGACGCGCACAACACGCCGTCGACCACGGGCGTCGCGCCCCGCGAGCACGCCGGGGTCACGGACCACCCGCGTGGCCTGGAGGTCGAACTGCCGCCGCACGCGTACGTCACGGTGGCGCTCGACCTCGCCTGACCGCCGGACACACGGCTCCGCGCACGGCCGCGTGACGACAGCGGTCTGGTGACGCCTGCGTTCCTCTCCTCACTCCGGCGCCTGGGGCCAGGAAATCGCCAGTGACCTCGGTCGATCGAGTTCGCCCAGTGGCGCGCTGCTCGGTCCGATAATTTTCGGTGCTGTGCCGGTCGGAACGTCTGCCTCTTGCCCGGTGCTACCGCAGGCAGCGGGGTCGTTGACGGATGGCGGGGCACTTAGTAGCCTCAGCGCACACAATCCTGGCATGTAAATATCTCGATAAGTTTCGGAGACGACGACCTCGCCCGCGGTGCCCACCGCCGGCAGGGCCGCCGCGCTGATTCGCCACGGTCACCCGACCACCGCCGCGCACGATTACCGCATGGAGGGCCGTTGAAACGCGTCCGGAGCACCGTAGCCATCATCGCCACCGCCGCGCTCCTCCTCGGCGGATGTGGCGGATCAGACGGCGAATCCGACTCGAAGACCTTCGAGTTCTGGTCGTTTGCCAACATCAACCAGAAGGCCGACGTCGACGTCTACACCAAGGCGCACCCCGATGTGCGCATCAAGCTCACCGAGGTCGGCAGCACCACCGAGACCGCGCAGGCGCTCACCGCCGCGCTGGCCGGTGGCAAGGTGCCCGACCTGGTGCTCATCCAGGCCGACGACCTGCCGAAGTTCATGCAGTCGCCGGACAACTTCGTCGACCTCACCACGCTGGGCGCCGGCGACATCAAGGGGAACTACCTCGACTGGGTGATGTCGCAGGCGACGACCAAGGACAACAAGATCATCGGGGTGCCGACCGACGTCGGCGGGCTGGCGGTCGCCTACCGTACCGATCTGTTCAAGGCAGCCGGCCTGCCCACCGACCGGGACGAGGTCGCCAAGCTCTGGCCGACGTGGGACGAGTTCATCAACGTCGGTAAGCAGTACGTCCAGAAGACCGGGAAACCGTTCGTGGACAACACGCCGACCAGCGTCTTCTTCCAGGCGGTCAACCAGGGCAGCCAGCGCTACTACAGCGCCGACCGCAAGCTCGACTACGACAACGAGCAGGTCAAGGCGGCGTTCGACGTGACGCTGAAGGCCTTCGAGGCGGGCATCTCCGCCAAGCAGGGGTCGTTCTCCTCCGGCTGGACCGCGGCCATGAAGAAGGGCGACTACGCGGTGGTGTGCTCACCGTCCTGGATGCTCAGCCAGATGAAGACGAACGCCCCCGAGACGAACGGCAAGTGGGACATCGCCACCATTCCCGGGGGTTCGGGGAACTGGGGCGGCAGCTTCCTCGCCATCCCCAAGCGCGCCAAGAACGCGAAAGCGGCGTGGAACTACATCTCCGAGATGCAGTCGCCGAAGGGCCAGCTCGAGCACTTCCTGATGCAGGGGTCGCTGCCCACCACGCCGTCGGTCTACACGGACCCGCAGCTGGTCGGAAAGACCGACCCGTTCTTCAGCAACGCGCCGATCGGCAAGATCTACACCCAGTCGGTGCTGGGGATCAAGCCGTTCTACTTCGGCCCGCAGGACGGCCCGATCGGCACCGAGTTCCTCAACACGCTCACCAGCGTCGAACAGGGCAAGGTGAGCCCGGCGAAGGCCTGGGACACCGCGCTGACAAACGTCAAGAACGCCGTACGCGAATGACCGAGGGCTGACGTGCGGCAGCCGGGCACCGCCCGGCTGCCGCCCATCGCGGAGGTGACGCTTTGACCACCATGCTCAGCCCGGCCACGGCCCCGCCGGACCTCCGGCGGCCCCATCGCAGACGGCGGATCCAGCAGGGCGTACGGGAGTTCCTGGCGCCGTACGCGTACATCGCGCCGTTCTTCGTGCTCTTCCTGATCTTCGGTCTCTTCCCGCTGCTGTTCACCTTCTACATCTCCCTGTTCGACTGGGATCCCATCGGTGAGCACCGTTTCGTGGGGCTGGACAACTTCACCGAACTTCTGCACGACCCGCGCTTCTGGGGCGCGTTGCGGAACACGTTCAGCATCTGGGTGATGTCGACGGTGCCGCAGTTGCTCCTGGCGCTCGGCCTGGCGCATCTGCTCAACCACGCGCGGCTGCGGCTGGCCGCGTTGTTCCGGATGTCGGTGCTCGTCCCCTACGTCACCTCGGTCGCGGCCACGACCATCGTCTTCGCGCAGATGTTCGACCGCGACTACGGCATGATCAACTGGTTCCTCGGGCTGCTGGGCTTCGACCACATCGACTTCACAGCCTCGCTCTGGGGCAGCCACGTCATGATCGCCACGATGATCGCCTGGCGCTGGACCGGCTACAACACGCTGCTGTACCTCGCCGCGCTGCAGTCGGTACCCCGGGAGCTGTACGAGGCCGCCGCCGCCGACGGCGCGAACGGCTGGAAACAGTTCCTGCACATCAGCATCCCGTCGTTGCGGCCGATCATCGCGTTCACCGTCGTGACGTCGACCATCGGCGGGTTGCAGGTCTTCACCGAGCCGCTGCTGGCCAACCCGGTGGGTGGGCTCACGTGCGGGGCGGCACGGCAGTGCCAGACCGTCACCCTCTACCTCTACGAGCAGTCCTTCGGGCAGTTCCACTTCGGCTACGGCGCGGCGGTCGGCGTCGCGCTCTTCGTCATTGTGGTCGCCTTCTCCGGACTCAACTATCTGCTGGCCACCCGCGTCCGCTCGGAGCGCCCATGAAGCCCGCACCCTCGACCGCCGCGCCCGTACGGACCCGGCGGCGCTCGGCCAACCGCGTCTCGATCGCGGTGTACGCGCTGCTCACGCTCGTGGCGCTCGCCAGCGTCTTCCCGCTCTACTGGATGTTCGTGGTGGCGACGACGGACTCCGCCACCGCGACGACCCTCCCGCCGACGATCACACCCGGCGGCAACTTCCTGCACCTGGCGGAGCTGGTCTTCACCATCGTGCCGTTCGTGCAGTCCCTGCTCAACAGCGTCATCGTCGCCGGCACGATCGCCGTGGGCCAGGCGGTGCTCTGCGCGCTGGCCGGGTTCGCCTTCGCCAAGCTGTCCTTCCCCGGCCGCAACACGCTGTTCCTCATCGTCGTGCTGACCATGACGGTGCCGGCGCAGCTGGCGGTGGTGCCGCAGTACCTGATCATGTCCCAGCTGGAGTGGGTCGACACCCTGCAGGCGGTGATCGTTCCCGGTCTGGTCAGCGCGTTCGGCATCTTCTGGATGCGTCAGCACATCGGCAGCACCATCGACGACGAGCTGATGGCCGCGGCGCGTGTCGACGGCGCCACCACCTGGCAGATCTTCTGGCGGATCGCGTTCCCGCTGGTCCGCCCGGCGGCGTACGTGCTGGGGCTGTTCACGTTCGTCTACGCGTGGAACGATTTCCTGTGGCCGTTCATCGTCCTGAAGTCGCCGGAGAACTACACCGTCCAGATCGCCATCAAGGCGCTGCAGCAGAACCGGGACATCGACCTGGGGCTGGCCATGTCCGGCTCGTTCCTGGCCACCATTCCGCTGCTGGTGCTGTTCGTGTTCGTCGGACGCCGTCTGGTGCAGGGAATCATGGAAGGCGCATTCAAGGGGTGAGGTCCGTCTCGGTCCCGTCAGCCGGCCGGCCGGTAGTCGAACCAGTCGAAACCGGCGCTTCCCTCGGTGACGTACATGCCGATGACCCGGCCGGTGAACCCGGAGGCGACCTCGGTGGACAGGTAGCGCCCGTCGAGCTCCGCCAGGCACGACCAGCCGTCGCCGGTCTCGACCTCGAAGCTGATCGTGTCACTGCCGGCCGCCGTGACGCCGACGAGGCCCGCCCGCGCCAGGTCGCCGGACGAGGTGACCGTCGGGGGCAGCACGCCGGTGGTCCGGATGGCCAGCGCCACGGTCACCGCCCCCGCGGGCACCGGGCACTCCCCGAACACCTGCCGAAACGGTCCGACCCGGCCGACGACCCGGGCCTGCCCCCGGGCGAGCTCCAGGTCGTAGTGGTGGGCCTCGTCGATCCTGATCGTCAGGCCGGACCGGCCGGAGCCGGGATCGATGCGGGCGCTGACCCGGCAGTCGTGGTGCTGCTGGCGGCGGCCGACGACGGTGGCGCCACTGCGGTCGAGGCTGTCGCCGGTCGCGTGCAGCGTCAGCCAACCGGGCCGGTCGGTCAACGACCACGCCGAGTCGGGCCGGCTACGGGGCGAAATCCACTGTGGACCGAGCCGCTCGTCGTCGAAGTCGTCCCGCTCGGCCCACCGGCTCGTCCCATCCGGGCCGGTGACGATCGAGACCGGGTCGACCACCGGCCACCCGTCGACCCAGCGCACCGGCGCCAGGAACGTCTCCCGTCCCAGGACGTGGTAGGGCGGCCACTGGCCCTTCGGCCGGATCCCCAGCAGAACCATCCACCAGCTGCCGTCGGCCGCGTCGACCATGTCGGCATGTCCGGTCGCCTGCACCGGCCGGTCGGTGCCGCGATGCGTCAGGATCGGATTGGCCGGCCCCGGCTGGAACGGCCCGCGCGGCGAGCGGGCGCGAGCGACACTCACCGCGTGGCCGGTGTGGGTGCCGCCCTCCGAGACGAGCAGGTACCACCAGTCGCCGACCCGGTACAGATGCGGCGCCTCCGGGTACTGGCCGCCCGTCCCCGACCACATCGGCACCGGCCCTTCCAGGACCTCTCCGGTACGCGGGTCGATCCGGTACGACTCGACCCCGGACACCGTCATCCAGCAGGTGCCGTCGTCGTCCCACGCCAGCGACGGGTCCACGTGGGGCAGATCCAGGTAGACCGGGTCCGACCACGGGCCGGCCGGGTCGGTCGCCGTGACGATCAGGTGCCGGTCGAGCGTGACGTTCGTCGTGACGACCCAGAACCGGCCGTCGTGGTGGCGGATCGTCGGCGCGTAGATGCCCCGCGAGGCGAGCGTGTCGGCCGGCAAACGGAGCTGATCGGCGCGGTCCAGCACGTTGCCGATCTGCTGCCAGCTGACCAGGTCACGACTGTGGAAGATCGGCACACCGGGCGCGTACTCGAAGCTCGAACACACGAGGTAGTAGTCCTCACCGGCGCGGCAGATGCTCGGATCGGGCCAGAAGCCCGGGAGGATCGGGTTGCGGTAGCCGTCGTCCGCAGGCTCCGGTTCCATTTCCGCTCCTTCTCGTACGGGCACAACGCCTCCACGAGTGTCGATGTCGCGAACCGTATCGGACAACCCGCGAGCGGGCGATGACAGTTCTCGGCCGCCTCCTGTCCCGGCGCCCCCGTGGCGACGCGGCCACGGAGTTCCCGTACACCTTCACCGTGCGGCGCGGGCTGCGCGTGCCGATGGACGACGGCGTCGAACTGGTCGCCGACCTCTACCAGCCGGTCGGCGTGGTGGAACCGCCGTTGCCCACGATCGTCGTCCGCTCCCCGTACGGCCGGCACGGCTCGCTGACCCACGCGCCGGCGCTGGCCCGCGCGGGGTTCACGGTGCTGGTGCAGAGCTGCCGCGGCACCGGTGGCTCCGGTGGCAGTTTCCGGCCCCAGCTCGACGAGCAGCGCGACGGCATCGCCACCCACCGGTGGGTACGCCGCCAGCAGTGGTGCACCGGCACCGTCGCGACGTACGGGGAGAGCTACCTCGGCTACACCCAGTGGGCGGTGGCCGGACGGATGTGCCGTGACGACCCCGGCAACGCCCCGGATGCGCTGTGCCTGAACGTCACGATGGCCGACTTCGGCCCGATCACCTGGACCAACGGCGCGTTCTCGCTGGAGGGCTCGCTCGGCTGGTCGCGCCGGATGGACCTGCGGGGCCTGCGCGGCGCCCTGGTCCGGGCGTGGCTCGCGCGGCGGCCGGACCGGAAGCTGGCCGCGGCCTTCGACGTGCTGCCGCTGTCCGGTGGCGACACCGCGGTGGCGGGCCACCCGATCAGCTGGTACCAGGACTGGCTGGCCCACGAGAAGCTCACCGACGACTACTGGACCCGGCAGTCGCACACCGCGTCGGTGCCCGACGTCACCGCGCCCGTGTACCTGGCCACCGGCTGGTACGACATCTTCCTGCCCTGGCAGCTGCGCAACTACGCCCAACTCGCCGCGGCCGGCCGCCCGCCCCGGCTGACCATCGGCCCGTGGGGCCACAGCAGCGCGCAGAGCCCGTTCCTTCCCGAGTCCATCGCGTTCCTCAAGGAACACTTCGCCGGCGCGCCCACGACCCGGCCGGCGCCCGTGCGCGCCTTCCTCACCGGCGCGGAGCAGTGGCGCGACCTGCCCGCGTGGCCACCGCCGGGCACCGTGGCGCAGCGGTGGCACCTGCACCCCTCCGGGCTGCTCGACCCGGCCGTCCCCGGCGCGGGCAGCACCCGCTACACCTACGATCCCGACCGGCCCACGCCCGCGCTCGGCGGCCCCGGCATGGGCCCGTCCCCGGGGCCGGTCGACAACAGCGCCCACGAACGCCGCGCGGACGTGGCCGTCTTCCGCAGTCCACCGCTGGCGCACGCGCTCGTACTCGCCGGGGAGCCGACCGCCCATGTCCGGTTCCGTTCGACGGCGGCCAGCGCGGACGTGTTCGTGCGGATCTGCGACGTGCACCCCGACGGCCGCTCGATGAGCGTGTGCGACGGGATCCGCCGCGTCGGCGGCGTCGGTACCGCGGCTACCGACCCGCAACCGGACGAGGACGGGTTCGTCGAGCTGGAGGTGCCGCTGTGGCCGGCGTTCCACCGCTTCGCCGCCGGCCACCGCGTCGCCGTGCAGGTCAGTTCCGGAGCGCATCCGCGCTACGCCCGCAATCCCGGCACCGGCGAGCCGGCCGCCACCGCGGCCAAAACGGTACGGGCGGAGCAGGAGATCTCCCACGGCGGCGACCACCCGTCCCGGATCGACCTGCCGGTATGGACCTGAACAGACATCTCCAGAAGGGACCCCCGGATGGCATCCGTATTCCACGTGGCGACAAGCGGTTCCGATCGCGCCGACGGCTGCGCCGAGCGGCCGTTCCGGACGATCAACCGGGCGGCCGGCGTCGCCCAGCCCGGTGACACGGTGGTGGTGCACGCGGGGGAGTACCGCGAGTGGGTGAAGCCACGCCACGGCGGTCTCAGCGACTCCCGCCGCATCACCTACGAGGCCGCGCCCGGCGAGCACGTGGTGATCAAGGGATCGGAGCGCGTCACCGGCTGGGAGCCGCTCGGCGGGACGGTGTGGCGGGCACGAGTCGACAACGCGCTGTTCGGCTCGTTCAATCCGTTCGCCGAGGAGGTGACAGGTGACTGGATCGTCCACCGCACCGGCACGCCACCCAAGCACCTCGGCGAGGTCTACCTGAACGGCCTGAGCTTCTTCGAGGTGGGGAGCCGCGCGGAGGTCGAGGACCCGCCCCGGCGTACCGAGGTCGTCGACGACTGGACCGGGGTGACCCGTCCGGTCGGCGATCCCGACCAGACCCGGCTCGTCTGGTACGCCGAGGTCGGTGAACAGACGACGATCTGGGCCAACTTCCAGGGCGCCGACCCGAACACGGAACTGGTCGAGATCAACGTACGCCGCAGCGTCTTCTACCCGGAACAGCCGCACCTGGACTACATCACCGTCCGTGGCTTCGAGTTGGCGCACGCGGCCAGCCCGTGGGCGCCACCGACCGCCGACCAGCCGGGCCTGATCGGACCCGGCTGGGCGAAGGGCTGGGTCATCGAGGACAACGTGATCCACGACGCCAAGTGCTCGGCGATCTCGATCGGGAAGGAGGGCTCCACCGGGCAGAACTTCTCCGCTCTGCGCGGCGACAAGCCGGGCTACCAGTACCAGCTGGAGTCGGTCTTCGCGGCCCGCCGGATCGGGTGGGACCGGGAGCACATCGGCTCGCACGTGATCCGCCGCAACACGATCTACGACTGCGGCCAGAACGCGATAGTTGGTCACCTCGGGTGTGCGTTCTCCACCATCGAGGACAACCACATCCACCGCATCGGCCTGAAACGCGAGTTCTACGGGTACGAGATCGCCGGCATCAAGCTGCACGCCGCCATCGACGTGGTGATCCGGCACAACCGGATTCACGACTGCTCGCTCGGCACCTGGCTGGACTGGCAGGCGCAGGGCACCCGGGTCTCCCGCAACGTCTACCACGACAACTGCCGGGACCTCTTCGTCGAGGTCAGCCACGGTCCCTACCTGGTCGAACACAACATCTTCGGCTCACCCGCCGCGTTGGAGCTGTTCAGCCAGGGCGGTGCCTTCGTCAACAACCTGATCTGCGGCACGGTACGGCTGGAGCCGGTGCTGGACCGCGCCACCCCGTACCACCTGCCGCACAGCACGCAGGTCGCCGGGTACGCGGTGATCTACGGTGGGGACGACAGGTACGTGGGCAACCTCTTCCTGGGCGGCGATCCGGGCGCGGCCTACGCGACGGGTGCGGAGGGTCGGGGGACGCCGCTGGGCGGCACCGCCGGATACGACGGCCATCCCGCGTCGTTCGCGGAGTACCTGGCCCGCCTGGACGAGCAGCCGCCCAGCGACCAGAAGAAGTACCTCGACGTGAAACAGCCGGTGTACGCCCGGGCGAACGCCTACGCCGCGGGCGCCCGGCCGTTCGCGGGCGAGCGTGAGCCGTGGGTGCTGGGCGCCGCGACGGTGACGGTCGTCGCCGAGGGCGACGCGGTCTGGCTCGTCACCGATCTGCCCGAGACGTTCGACGAGGCCCGTGTCGGTGTGGTCACCGGCCGGGATCTGGAACGGGTCCGGTGCGCCGACGCGGATTTCGAGGAGCCGGACGGCAGCCCGGCCGTCATGGGCGTCGACCTGGTCGGGGAACCCCGGCAACCGGGACGCAACGGCGCCGTCGGCCCGATCGCGGGCCTCGCGTCCGGGTCGCGCCGCACGCGCGTCCTCTGACGGCGGACCCGCCCGTACGCGAACGGAGACGGTGACGCCGGGCGGCGTCACCGTCTCCGTCTGCCTCAGCCGCGCGCGGCCCAGTCGCCGAGGGCCCAGTCGCGCACCTCGGGCATGTCCTCCAGGTGCTCCACCACGTACGTCTCGTGGCGGTCGAGCTGGCTGCGGCACCACGCCTTGAGGTCGGCGGCGCCGCGCGGGAGGCGCTTGGCGTTGTTGATGGCGTCCATCACGAGGTGGTACCGCGACGCCTTGTTGCGCACCGTCATGTCGAACGGCGTGGTGGTCGTGCCCTGCTCGATGAAGCCACGCACGCGGAACCGGTCCGCGTCCGGGCGGCCGTGGACGAGCTGGTGGATCGCGCCGGGGTAGCCGTGGAAGGAGAAGATCACGTCTACGTCGTCGGTGAACAGCTCGGTGAACAGGGTCTCGCTCATGCCGTGCGGGTGGTCCTTGGGCCGGACCAGGGTCATCAGGTTGACCACGTTGACCACGCGGACCTTGAGCCCGGGCAGCCGCTCGCGCAGGATCTGCGCCGCCGCGACCGTCTCCATGGTGACGACGTCGCCGGCGCAGGCCAGGACGATGTCGGGGTCGCTGGTGCCGTCGTCGGTGCCGGCCCACTCCCAGATCCCCGCGCCGCGGGCGCAGTGTTCGATCGCCTCGTCCATGGAGAGGTACTGCAGCTGCGGCTGCTTGTCGATGACGATCAGGTTGATGTACGACCGCGACCGGAAGCAGTGGTCGGCCACCGACAGCAGGGTGTTGGCGTCCGGCGGCAGGTAGACCCGGGCGACGTCGCCCCGCTGGGTGAGCACCACCTGGATCAGGCCCGGCCCCTGGTGGGAGAAGCCGTTGTGGTCGTTGCGCCACGCCGTCGAGGTGAGCAGCACGTTGAGGCTCGGCACCTTCGCCCGCCAGGGCAGGTGCTTGGCCTCCTGCAACCACTTGCCGTGCTGCACGGTCTGCGAGGCGCTGACCATCGCGAACGCCTCGTAGGTGGCGAACATGCCGTGCCGGCCGGTCAGGTTGTAGCCTTCCAGCCAGCCGTGGCAGTTGTGCTCGCTCAGCACCTCCATCACCCGGCCGTCGCGGCCGATCGCCACGTCCTCCGGTGTCACCCGCTCCATGAAGGCACGGTCGGAGACGTCGAAGACGCTGCCGAGGCGGTTGCTGTTGGTCTCGTCCGGACAGAACAACCGGAACCGGTCGGCGTTGCGCGTGTAGATGTCGCGGATCATCTCGCCCAGCTTGCGCGTCGACTCGGCCCGCTGCTGCGCCGGCCGGGGCACCTCGATCGCGTACGACCGGAAGTCCGGCAGGTCCAGGTCCCGGGTCAGCAGGCCGCCGTTGGCGTGCGGGCTGGCGCTCATCCGCAGGTCGCCGTCGGGGGCCTGGTCCCGGATCAGCGCCACCGGCGCGCCGGTGGAATCGAACAGCTCCTCCGGACGGTACGACCTGAGCCAGCGCTCGAGCAGCGCGAGGTGCTCCGGGTTGTCCTTGACGCCGGACAGCGGCACCTGGTGCGAGCGCCACGTGCCGGTGACCGGCGTCCCGTCGACGGTGTCCGGGCCGGTCCAGCCCTTCGGCGACCGCAGGACGATCAGCGGCCAGGTCGGGCGGGTGCCGTCCCAGGAACCGTCACGGGCGGCGGTCTGGATGTCGCGGATCCTCGTCCACGCGGCGGCGAGCGCGGCGGCGAAGCGGTGGTGCATGCCGGGCAGGTCGGAGCCCTCGACCTCGATGACGTCGTAGCCGTGGCCCCGCAGCAGGTGGCGTACCTCCTCGGGGTCCTTGCGCCCGAGTACGGTGGGACCGGAGATCTTGGCGTCGTTGAGGTGCAGGATCGGCAGGACGGCGCCGTCGCGTTCGGGGTTGAGGAAGGACACGCCCTTCCAGGAGCCCTCGAGCGGCCCGGTCTCGGCCTCGCCGTCGCCCACCACCGCGATGGCCAGCAGGTCCGGGTTGTCCATCACCGCGCCGAACGCGTGGACCAGGACGTAGCCCAGCTCGCCACCCTCGTGGATGGAGCCCGGGGTGGTCACCGACACGTGCGACGGGATGCCGCCCGGGCTGGAGAACTGCCGGAACAGGCGCAGCATCCCGGCCTCGTCCTGGCTGACGTCCGGGTAGATCTCGCTGTAGGTGCCCTCCAGATAGCCGGCGGCCACCAGCGCCGGCCCGCCGTGGCCCGGGCCGGCCAGGTAGATCGCCTGCTGACCGGTGTGCCGGATCAGCCGGGAGACATGCGCGTAGATCAGCGACAGGCCGGGGCTGGTTCCCCAGTGGCCGAGCAGGCGCGGCTTGATGTGCTCGGTCGACAGCGGCTCGCGCAGCAGCGGGTTGCCCTGCAGGTAGATCTGCCCGATGGTCAGGTAGTTGTTCGCCCGCCACCACGCGTCCAGACGGGCGAGTTCGGTGTCGTCGAGTTCGGCGAGCGTACGGATTTCGGATTCGACCGCGGTCACCGTGCTTCCTTTCACTGATCTCGTCATGTCCGGACCCAGGTTAGGCCCAGCCGGGCTCGTTCACCGGGGGCCGCAGACCGCAAGCCGCGGGACCTTCGGCCCTCTCGATCCGTAGTACGCGGCGCGCATCAGTTCCTGCATGTCGCCGAGCATCGGCATCCGCGGATTGGCCGGCGCGCACTGGTCCTCGTACGCGTTCAGCGCCTGCTGCGGCAGCGCGGCGAGGAAGGCCCGCTCGTCCACCCCGACGGCCGCGAACGACGGCTCGATGCCGACCTCGTCGCGCAGGCGCTCGATCGCCGTGGCCAGGGCTTCGAGCGCTTCGGCGTCGGTGGCCGCGGGCAGCCCGAGGGTACGGGCGATGTCGGCGAAGCGCTGCGGCGCCCGGTACGTCTCGTACCTGGGCCAGCCGGTGAGCTTGCTCGGCACGGTCCCGTTGTACCTGATGACGTGCGGGAGCAGGATCGCGTTGGTGCGCCCGTGTGCGACGTGGAACGTGGCACCCAGGGTGTGCGACATGGCGTGCACGATGCCGAGGAAGGCGCTGCCGAACGCCATGCCGGCGATCGTGCCGGCGTTGTGCATCTTCTCGCGGGCCGCCGGGTCCGCGGCGCCCTGGTGCACGGCCCGGGCGAGGTTGCCGAAGATGAGCCGGACGGCGTGCAGGGCCAGACCGTCGGTGAAGTCGTTGGCGTAGACCGACACGTACGACTCGATGGCGTGGGTGAGCGCGTCGAAGCCGCTGTCCGCGGTGACCACCGCGGGCAGGTCGGCGGCCAGGACCGGGTCGACGATCGCCACGCTCGGGGTGAGCGCGTAGTCGGCGAGCGGGTACTTCTTGCCGGAATCGGTGTCGGTGATGACCGCGAACGGGGTGACCTCGGCTCCGGTGCCGGAGGTGGTCGGAACGCAGACGAGCTGGGCCAGCGAGCCGAGGGTGGGGAACTTGAAGGCGCGTTTGCGGATGTCGAAGAACTTCTCCCGCAGATCGGCGAAGACCACCTCGGGGTGCTCGTAGCGCAGCCACATCACCTTGGCGGCGTCCATCGCCGAACCGCCGCCGAGCGCGACGATGGTGTCCGGGCGGAACGAGCGCATCAACTCGGCGCCCCGGTCGACCGTTTGTACGCTGGGCTCCGGCTCGACGTCGTCGATGATCTGCAGGGCGACCTGCTCGCGGCGGCGGTGCAGCACGGACAGCACGCGGTCCACGTACCCCAGTCTGGTCATGGTGTGGTCGGTCACCACGGTGACCCGGCGGACGCCGGGCATGTCGGCGAGGTAGCGGATCGCGTTCGGCTCGAAGTAGATCTTCGGCGGCACCTTGAACCACTGCAGGTTGTTCGTCCGCCGGGCCACCCGCTTGATGTTGATGAGGTCGACCGCTGTGACGTTGTGCGACACCGAGTTGTGGCCGTAGCTTCCGCAGCCCAGCGTCAGCGACGGCAGGAAGGCGTTGTACATGTCGCCGATGCCGCCCTGCGAGGCCGGCGCGTTCCAGATGATCCGGACGGCCTTGACCCGGCGGCCGTACGCCTCGGCCAGGTCGGCGTCGCGCGTGTGGATGACGGCGCTGTGCCCCAGGCCGTCGAACTCGACCATCTGCTCGGCGTACTCGAATCCCTGGTCGTGGCCGGTGGCGGGCAGCAGGGCGAGCACCGGGCAGAGCTTCTCCCGGGTCAGCGGCTCGGCCGGGCCGACCCGGTCGACCGGAACCAGGATGATCGAGGTGTCCGGGTCGACCGGGAATCCGGCGTGTTCGGCGATCCAGGTCACCGGCTGCCCGACCACGTCCGGGTTGAGCTTCCCGGAGCCGAAGAGCAGCTTCTCCAGCAGCGACTTCTCCTCCGGCGTCGCGATGTGGGCGTGCAGTCGCCGGAACTCGGCGAGGGCGGCCGGCCGGATCGCGTCGTCGATGATGACGGCCTGCTCGGAGGCGCAGATCATGCCGTTGTCGAACGCCTTGGACAGCACCACGTCGTTCACCGCGCGGGCCACGTCGGCCGACGCCTCCAGGTACGCGGGGACGTTCCCGGCGCCGACGCCCAGCGCCGGTTTGCCGGTGGAGTAGGCGGCGCGGACCATGGCGTTGCCGCCTGTCGCCAGGACCACCGAGACGTCGGGATGCCGCATCAGCTCGTTCGTCGCGGCCACCGACGGCTCGTCGATCCACTGGATGCAGTGCTCCGGCGCGCCGGCGGCGACGGCGGCGTCGCGGACCGTGCGGGCCGCTTCCTGGCTGCACCGTTGCGCCGCCGGGTGGAAGGCGAAGATGACCGGGTTGCGGGTCTTGAGGGCCAGCAGCGCCTTGAAGATGGTGGTCGAGGTCGGGTTCGTCACGGGCGTCACCGCGGCCACCACGCCGACCGGCTCGGCGATCTGGGTGATGCCCGTGATGTCGTCCTGAGCGATCACCCCGACCGTGCGGACGTCGGCCATGTGGTTGGTGACGTGTTCGCAGGCGAAGATGTTCTTCACCGCCTTGTCCTCGAACACGCCGCGACCGGTCTCCTCGACCGCCAGCATCGCGAGTTCGGCGTGCCGGCCGAGCGCCGCCACCGACGCCTTCTTCACGATCCCGTCGATCTGTTCCTGGCCGTAGGAGTCGTAGGCGGCCAACGCCGTGAGACCGTTCTCCACCAGGGTTCCGATCATGCTTCCGCCCTCCATCGGTCGTCACCCCGAACATAGATCCGCGGTGATCGATGCGACTATGGCCGGTGGGCCCGCGAGGACGGGACCACCGGCCCGCGCTTGGCCCGCTGGATCTGCTCGTAGACGTGGGTCCGCAGTTCGGTGAACCGGGGCAGGGCCCGGGTGGTGAGCTGATCGCGTTCCGCCGGGAGGTCGATCACCAGGTCCTCCTGCACCCGGGTCGGTGAGTTCGACAGGACGAGCACGCGCTGGCCCAGGTAGACGGACTCGTCGATGTCGTGCGTCACGAAGACGGTGGAGATCCCCCGGGTCAGGTGCAGTTCGCGGACGAGGTCCTCCAGGTCCGCGCGGGTCTGCGCGTCCACCGCGGCGAACGGCTCGTCCATGATCAGCACGTCCGGCTGGTACGCGATGGCGCGGGCGATCGCCACCCGTTGCTGCATTCCGCCGGAGAGCTGCCACGGGTGGCTGCGCGCCGACTGCGGCAGCCCGACCGCGTCGAGGGCGTCGGCGACCAGCCGGGCGCGTTCGGCGCGGGAGAGCTTCTTGTGGCGGAGCGGAAGCTCCACGTTGCCGCGGACGGTCAGCCACGGGTAGAGGCTGCGGCCGTACTCCTGGAAGACCACGGCCATCGCCGGGCTCGGCCCGGTCACCGGCGAGCCCTCCATCTCGACCAGGCCGCTGGTGGGCCGCAGCAGTCCGGCGAGGCATTTCAGGAGCGTGGTCTTGCCGCAGCCGGAGGGACCGACGACGCACAGCAGCTCACCGGGATCCATGGTGAAGCTGAGATCCCCGATCGCCTCGACCTCGCCCCGGCCGGAGGCGTAGACCTTCCGCAGGTGCTCGACCCGCAACAGGGGGGTCCCGTCAGGCACGGGTGATCTCCTTCATTCCGTGGTACCAGCGCAGGACGAGGCGTTCGACGACACCGAAGGCCACGGCGAGGAAGACGCCGATGAGGCCGAGCAGGAGGATGCCGCTCCACATCTCGGCGATGAGGTAGTTCCGCTGGAAGTAGGCGATCCGGTAGCCGAGACCGGCCGACGACGCGAACATCTCCGAGATGACCATGAGGATCAGGGCCACCGAGAGCGCCTGCCGTACGCCGGTCATGATGCGCGGACTCGCCGCCGGGAGGATCAGCAGCCACAGCCGGTCCCACCGCGAGATCCGGAACGAGCGCGCGGTCTCCAGCATCACGCTGTCGGTCGACCGGACGCCTTCGATCGTGTTCAGCAGGATCGGCCAGATCGCGCCGGAGGTGATGACGACGACCTTCATGGTGTCGGTGATGCCGAGCAGGAGCATCGCGACCGGGATCAGCACCGGCGGCGGAATCGCGCGGAAGAACTCCAGCAGCGGTTCGAGCATCTCGCGTAGCGGGCGGAGCCGGCCGATGACGACGCCGGCGGCGACGCCGAGCAGGATCGACGCGAACAGGCCGATCAGGAGCCGGTACACGCTCGGCAGGACGTCCTCGACGAACGCCGGGCCGATCCAGGTCTGCCGGAACGCGTCGAGGAGCGTGCCGGGGCCGACGAGGAACCGGCTCGTCGACCGGATGGACCAGACCGCCCAGAGGCCCACGGCCAGGACCGGAAGGCCGACCGCGAACAGGAGGTTCTCGGCGACCTTGACGCCCAGGTCACGAGGGCGGGCCTTTGCCGCGCCGACGGCGGTCATCGGGCCGCCTCGTCCGCGAGCACCGACTGGTGCCAGGCCAGCGAGCGGCGTTCGACGAAGCGGAACACGACGTTCACCAGCAGGCCGAGCATCCCGGTGACCACGACGAGGCCGTACAGGCCGACGGCGTCACCGGCGGAGCGGGACAGCTCGATCATCCGACCGAGGCCGGGGTTGCCGATCACCATCTCGGCGGTGACGGCCAGGATGAGCGCGACCGCCGCGCCGAGGCGCAGGCCGGTCATCAGGTACGGCAGAGCGGTCGGCAGGATGAGGTAGCGCAGCCGCTCGGCGCGGGTGAGGCCGAAACTCCGCGCGGTGTCCCGGGCGACGCTGTCGACGTCGGCGACGCCGTAGATCACCTGCACGAACACCTGCCAGAACGCCGCGTAGACGATGATGACGAGCGCGGCGCGCATCTGCAGGCCGAACATCAGCACGGCCAGCGGGATCAGCGCGACCGACGGCACCGGTCGCAGGAACTCGACTGTCGTGTGGGTCGCGCGACGCAGGAACGGCACCATCCCGACCACGGTGCCCAGCGCGACCGCCGCGAGCGTCGCCACCGTCAGACCGATCGCCCACGACGTCATGGTGAGCCGGACCCGACGCCAGAACGCCAGGTCGCGGACCTCCTGGGCCAGCCGTCCGAACACGTCGGTGGGGTACGGCAGGTAGTCCGGGTCGACCAGCCCCAGCGCCGGGATCAGTTGCCAGACGACGAGGAACCCCAGCAGGCCGACGGCGCCCAGCAGGATCTTGCGCATCGGCCGGCTACTGCTGCTGCTGGATGAGGCGGTCGAAGTCGGGGCGCCGGTCGAGCACGCGGTACTTCTGGGCGAGCGTCGCCAGTTGCTCCAGGCCGGCCCGGTCGAGCTCCCACCCGAACGACGGGAGCCGCACGGAGTCCGCCACCGCCTCCGGCAGTTCGAGGTTGTCCTTGATGGCCTGGCGCAGATCCTTCTCGTTGGCCGGATCCTTGGCCCAGGCGAGCGTCTTCTTCATCGCCGCCGAGAAGTCCGCGACCAGGGCGGCGTCGGAGTCCTTCAGCTTGCTCGACGTGATCGTCGTCAGGGTGGTGAGTCCGGGGACGGTGGCCTGGTACGGGGCGACCACGAGGACGTCGCCGCGCTTGCGCATCTGTGTGATGAACGGCTCGGTCACCCAGGCGGCGTCGATGTTGCCGGCGGCGAGCTGGGCGGGCGCGTCCGGGAAGGCCACCTCGACGAACTTGACCTTGGTGGGGTCGCCGCCGTCCTTCTCGACCGCCGCCATGATCGTGACGTCGCCGGCGGCACCCAGGCTGTTCACCGACACCTTGCGCCCGGCGAGCTGGGACGGCCGGGTGATGCCGGATTTCGCCGACGCCAGCACGGCGTTGATGTCGTCACCGTCGGCGTAGGACGACGCGTAGTTGCCGATGATCACCACGCCGAGGTTCTGCAGGTCGGCCCGGAACGGGCCGAACGGCTGACCGATGGCGAAGTCGATGTCGCCGTTGATCAGGGCCGGGATGGCCTGGGCCCCGCCCTGTGCGGGCACCACTTCCACGTCGAGCCCCTGCTCCCGGAAGATGCCCGCCTTGATGCCGCCCCACAGCGCGGCGGTCTCGCTGATGGGCAGTGCCGCCACGCGGACCTTGCGCAGCTCGCCGCTGGACCCGGGGGACGGGTCGGTGGCGTCGGAGTCGGTGCAGCCGGTCAGGGCGATCGCGACGCTGGCGAGAACAGCCAGGGCGGTGACCTTCTTCATGGACGAGCCCTTCCGTGCGAAGCGCTGGTGCATCCGGAGGAGTGGGGGCCGGCGAACAGAGGTGAACCATCCGACCGCGTCGATCAGCGTCGTGCAGAGTTGATTGATTGTCAAGAATTCTGATAAGGCGACTCGCATTGCGCCCGAAGCGGTCCGACCTCGATGACAATGCGTCTTGACGAACGACGATTTTGTGACCAAACTGTGCGGTGGCGGAGGGGGCGACGACTTGGCGATCGTGATCGTGGGCGCTGGTATCGGTGGCCTCACCACCGCGCTCAGCCTGCACCGGGCCGGCTTCCGTGACATCGCCGTCTATGAGCGCGCCGACGCGCTGCGCCCACTCGGCGTCGGGATCAATCTGCTTCCGCACGCCGTCCGAGAACTGACCGAATTGGGCCTCGGAGAACGCGTGGAAAGGCTCGGCGCCGCGCCCGGCACACTGGCTTACTACAACCGGCACGGTCAGCAGATCTGGAGCGAGCCGCGCGGGCTGGACGCCGGATATCGCTGGCCGCAGCTTTCCGTGCACCGTGGCCGGTTCCAGATGGAACTGCTCGCCGTGGTGCGGGAACGGCTGGGCGCCGACGTGGTGCGCACCGGGCACCGGCTCGTCGGCGTCCACGACGGCGTCGCACGCTTCGCCACGGCAGCGGGAGAGGTGAACGTCGCGGCCGACCTGATCGTCGGCGCGGACGGCATCCACTCCGCGCTGCGCGCGCAACACCAGCCCGACGAAGGGCCGCCGATCTGGAACGGGCTGACGCTGTGGCGGGGCACGGCCCGGGCGCCCGGATTCCTGGACGGGCGAACCATGATCATGGCAGGGGACGCGGAACAGAAGTTCGTCGCGTACCCGATCGGTCCCGGCGTGATCAACGTCGTGGCCGAGCGGCGCGGCCCCGGCTTCGCCGGGCCCAACGCGGACTGGAACCGGACCGTCGACCCCGCGCCCGTCGTCGCGCTCTTCGCGGACTGGCGTTTCGCGTGGCTCGACGTGCCGGAACTGCTGGCCGCCGCCGACGAGATCCTCGAATACCCCATGGTGGACCGCGACCCCATCGACACGTGGACCCACGGGAACACGACACTGCTCGGAGACGCGGCACACCCGATGTACCCGAACGGCTCCAACGGGGCGTCGCAGGCGATCCTGGACGCGCGTACCCTCGCCTTCCACCTCGCCACCGCGACGACGGTCCCGGCGGCGCTGGACGCCTACGAGGCGGACCGGCGGCCGGCGACCACCGCGCTCGTGCTGAGCAACCGGCGGCAGGGCCCGGAGCAGGTGATGGTGCTCGCCCGCGAGCGCGCGCCGGACGGGTTCGCGCACATCCACGACGTCATCCCGCCGGACGAGCTCACCGAGATCGCCACCGGCTACAAGAAGGCGGCCGGCTTCCTGCCCGCCGATCTCAACGAACGTGCCTCCCTGACGCCGACGGTCTTCTCCGGTGTCCTGCCGTGACCGGCCCGGAAGTGCCCGAACTGGACGCGGCACGCCTGGCGTCGGTCATCTCACCGCTGCGCCGCACGCTGCTCGCCGCGGCCCGGGCCGCCGAGCACCTGCCGGAGATCCCGGACGCGCAGATCGAGATCGTGCGGGCACTGCCCCGCGGCACCGTGTCCGGCCCCGGTGAGCTGGCCGAACGACTCCGCCTGAGCCGGTCGACGGTCAGCAACCTGCTCACCACGATGGAGGGCAACGGCCTGGTCGAGCGCCGCCCCCGTCCCGGCAACCACCGCCACGTCGACGTCCTGGCCACCCCGAAGGCCCTCGACCTGTTCGACCGCTTCGACCTCGCGAGCGGAGACCTGGTCGCCCGCGCCGCGGCCACCCTGTCGGCGGCGGACCGCGCGGCCCTCGCCGCCGCGGTGCCCGCGCTGGAGCGCCTGCGCGACGCGCTCGCGGACACCAAGGACACCCCATGAGTACGCGCCGACCCGCGGTCAGCGCCCCGGCGGTGCCCGGACTGGAGGCCGCGTTCGACGTGGAGGTGCGGCTCGGCGCGCTGGAGGACCACGGGGTGACCCGCGCGGGCCACCGGCGCGTGGTGCCTGTCGTCGGCGGCCGGGTCACCGGCCTGTTCGACGCCGACATCCTGCCCGGCGGCGCCGACTGGCAGCTGGTCCGCCCCGACGGCGCGATCGAGATCGACACGCGCTACTCGGCGCGTACCGCCGACGGCGGCCACGTCTACCTCCGGACGTTCGGCGTTCGCAGCGGCCGTCCGGAGATCCTCGCGGCGTTGTTGCGCGGCGACGCGGTCGACCCCGCCGAGTACTACTTCCGCCTGGGCGTACGACTGGAGACGTCGGTGCCCACGCTGGCCGCGCTGGAGCAGTCGATCTTCGTGGCGTCGGCGATCCGCGAGGCCGACCGGGTGCGCTACACCGCCTACCGCGTCACCTAGGTGGTCCCGGGCGGCGGGTTGTGCGCGATCGCCCTCCCCGTGCCCGGCCCCTGTGCTATCCCATCTACTATGCGCCT
Source organism: Micromonospora sp. D75 (assembly GCF_018070405.1). Classification (NCBI taxonomy): domain Bacteria; kingdom Bacillati; phylum Actinomycetota; class Actinomycetes; order Micromonosporales; family Micromonosporaceae; genus Micromonospora; species Micromonospora sp. D75. The sequence continues at coordinate 119 of NZ_JAGPXV010000022.1, read as the reverse complement.
GTAGTAGATGCTCGAGCCTGCGGAGGGGGTGGGATGGGACGCACTCACCCCCTGCTGCGGCTGGCGTTGTTCGTCGCCGTGGCGTTCGGGGTGTTCGGCATGCACACCTTCGGCCATAC
>NZ_JAGPXV010000219.1:0-8641 GCF_018070405.1 Micromonospora sp. D75 | reverse complement strand
CGAACTCACGCGTGGCTTCGACGACGACGAGAACCTCAGACATGTCAGCGACCTCTCACACGAACTTCTCGGAGGCGAGGAACTCGACCAGCTTCACGCCGCCGTCGCCCTCGTCGGTGATCTTCTCGCCGCCGGAACGCGGCGGCCGCTTGGAGTGCTCCACCACCGCGCTGGTGGCGCCGTCGAAGCCCACCTCGGCCGGGGCCACGCCCAGGTCGCCCAGGGAGAGCGTCTGCACCGGCTTCTTCTTGGCCGCCATGATGCCCTTGAAGGACGGGTACCGCGGCTCGTTGATGGTGTCCCAGACGGAGACCACGGCCGGGGTCGAGGCGGTGACCACCTCGTAGCCCTCCTCGGTCTGCCGCTCGACGGTCAGGCTGGACCCGTCGACGGTGAGCTTGCGCGCGCCGGTCAGCGCGGCCACGCCCAGCCGCTCGGCGATCATGTGCGGCATCACCTGCACCCGGCCGTCGGTCGACTCCGCACCGCACAGAACCAGATCGGCGCCCAACTGCCCGAGCGCCGCGGCGAGGACCTTCGAGGTGGCCACCGCGCAGGAACCGTGCAGCGCGTCATCCACCACATGCACGGCCTTGTCCGGGCCCATCGACAACGCCTTACGGATCGACTCGGTCGCCCGGTCCGGACCCATCGTCAGGATGGTGACCTCACCACCATGCGCTTCCTTGATCTTCAACGCCTCTTCGATGGCGTACTCGTCCATCTCATTGATGACGTTGTTCGCCGAACCGCGGTCGACGGTGTTGTCGTCAGAACGCAGGCTGCGGTCCGCGCCCGAATCAGGCACCTGCTTGACGAGTACGACGATATTCATCGCGCTTCGACGACCCTCCTGTTTGGTGTAGCGATCACTCGCCCGGTCACGGGCGCAGCCTCCCGCGTGACGGAACGTGGGTCAACCGCGGGCAGCTGTGCACTTCCCCACGAGCGCAATGTTACCCGCAAGTAGCATGACGGCCCCCGCCGCCCGCAGTGACGCAGGTCACCGGCATCAGACCGATCCGGCCAGCGCCTGCGTGATCTTCTCGATCGCCGCCGCCTCGGCGGGCTCGATCCCCCGGTGCGCCTGCGCCACCCGCTCCGCGGCGGCCAGCACCACCGACCGGTACGTCTCGGCGTCGGCGGGCGACTTGGCCCGGAGGATCTCCATCGACCGGCCCAGCGCGGGCAGCACCACGGACTCGACCTCCAGGGCCGAGTCCCGGGGCAGCTGCGGCAGCGGGCCGGTGGTGAGCGCCTCCTTGACCACGCCCCCCACCTCGGCGAGCGCGCCGGAGGCGGCGAAGCTCTCCCGCACCATCGCCAGCACCCCGGGTACGGCGTTGGAGACCAGGAAGACCGCGCCGAACGCACCGGTCTTCAGGATGAGCCGCTCGTCCGCCGTCAACCGTTCCATGATCACGGAGTGTAGACGTACGGCGTGGAGGTGGTGACCGCAACGAGTCCGAGCCGCTCCAGGATGGGCCGGCTGTCCGGCGAGCAGTCCACCTGCAGCAGAGTCTTGCCGCGCTGCTGCGCCAGCCGCGCCCGGTACGCCACGAGCGCCCGGTAGATGCCCTTCTTGCGCCACTGCGGCAGCGTCGAGCCGCCCCAGAGGCTGGCGAAGCCGGTGCCGCGCTGGTAGCGGATCCAGCCGGCGCTGACCACCGTCTCCCCGGCCTCGGCCACCACGATCGTGATCGACTGCGGATCGGCCTCGATCTCCCGGGCCAGCCCGTACACCAGGTGGCTGCGGTCCTCCCGCCAGACCTCCTCCTCCATGGCGGCGATGCGCTCCAGGTCGGCCCGGCTGGTGACCTCGCGCAGGCGTACCCCCTCGGGGAGCACCGGAACGGCGGCGGCGAGCGGCGCGACCGGCCCGACCACCACGGTCTCCTGGTCCTCCGGTACGAAGCCGGCGGCGCGCAGCCGGTCGCCCAGGTCGGCCGGCTCGTCGTGACCGGCGAGCTTCCACTCGACCGACTCGCCCCGGGCCCGGAAGACCTCGACCTGCCGGGCGATCAGCGCGTCCAGCTCGGCGCCGGCCAGGCCGTCCAGCGTCCGGTAGGTGAGGAAGCCGCGGTGGTCGAGGCCGAGCACGCGGAACAGCGGGCCGTCGCGCTCCACCGTCACCCCGTCCGGCAGCGGGTCCGGCAGCTCCGGTCGGATCTGTGCGTCGTAGGCGGCGCGCAGCTCACGCGCGTCAAGATCGGTCATCCCCCCAGGCTAGGCGCGGGGCAAAGCGGATAATCGGCAGCGTGTGGGAGTCGATCAAGAACTGGTTCGACCCGCGTGAGCTGCGTTCGGTCGGCAACCCGCCGGACTACCGCTTCTCGCTGGCGAACGAACGGACGTTCCTGGCCTGGCTGCGTACCGGCCTGGCGCTGGTGGCGGGCGGGCTCGCCGCGGCGCAGTTCCTCCCGCCGCTGCGCCTGGCCCACCTGCGCGAGGCGCTCGCGATCGCGCTGCTGCTGCTCGGCGCGACCGTCTCGATCCGGGCGGTCGACCACTGGGCGCGCACCGAACGGGCCATGCGGCTGGACGAGGAACTGCCCGCGTCCCGCTTCCCGGCCGTGCTGGCGCTGATCGTCGCGATCGGCGCGCTGCTGCTGGTGGCCGCCGTGCTGCTGGGTGGCGCGGGATGACCCGCGACCCCGGCCTGCAACCCGAACGTACCCGGCTGGCCTGGCGGCGGACGCTGCTCACGCTGACCGCGGTGCTGCTGCTGCAGCTCCGGCTGGCGTTCACCGGCCGGGTCCTCGACGCGCTGCTGACCGGAGCAGCGCTCCTGGTCTGGCTCGCCGTGCTCGTGGTGACGTGGCACCGGGCCACCGGCGCAGGGCCGCGGCGGTTCGACAGCTGGTCGGTGCCGCTGACCGCGATCGGGGCGGCCGGACTTGCGGTGCTCGGCGTGGCGCACGTGCTGGGCGGGGTGCGCTGACGTGCGCGGGTGAGCCATCATGGGGCATGGCCCGCCTCTACGTGCTGCTCTTCCTGGTTCAGATCGTCCTCGCGGTCGTCGCGCTGATCAGTTGCCTCTCCGCCGACGAGGAGAAGGTCAAGGCGCTGCCCCGGATGATCTGGGTGCTGATCATTCTGTTCTTCCCGCTGGTCGGCTCGATCGCCTGGTTCCTGGTGGGCCGCGAGCACCCGGCCGGAACCACCGGCGTCACCGGCGCGGCCCGGCCCGCCGCCCCGGCCGGTCGCCCGCTCGCCCCGGACGACGACCCGGAGTTCCTCGCCTCGCTCGACGAGCGGTCCCGCCGCGAGGACCAGGAACGGCTGCGGCTGTGGGAGGAGGACCTGCGCCGCCGCGAGGAGGAGCTGCGCCGCCCGGACGACCGGGACCGCCCCGAGGTCTGACACGCGCCGCGGTCAGGCCAGGTTCGACGACCGGGGGTACGCGTCAGCCGGGTCGGTCAGCACGTTCACCAGGTACGGCACGCCCGAGTCGAACGCGCGCCCCAGCGCGGGCCCGAGGTCGGCCGCCTTCTCCACCGTCTCGCCCCCGCCGCCGAGCGCCTCGACCACCTTGTCGTAGCGCAGCCCGGGCTGGAGGTCGGCGGCCACGTCGTAGCCGTACATCGCCCGCATCGGGTGCTTCTCCAGCCCCCAGATGCCGTTGTTGCCGACCACGATCACCACCGGCAGCTTCTGCCGGACCAGCGACTCCACGTCCATCAGCGAGAAGCCGGCCGCGCCGTCGCCCATCAGCACGCAGATCTGCCGGTCCGGGTGGCTGATCCGGGCGCCCATCGCGTAGCCCATGCCGGTGCCGAGGCACCCGTACGGGCCGGGGTCGAGCCAGGTGCCGGGCTGGGCCGGCTCCAGGTAGCGCCCGGCGTACGACACGAAGTCGCCGCCGTCGCCGATGGTGACGGCGTCCGGGGCGAGCACCTTGCGCAGCTCGCCGTAGACGCGGGCCGGGCGGATCAGGTCGCTCTCGGCGGCCATCTCCTCGGCGTCACGAGCCTTCGCCGCGTCCTCGGCGGTACGCAGCTCGGCGATCCAGTCGGCGTGGTCGGCCCGGTCACCGGTGTGGTCGGCGAGCGCGCCGAGGATCAGCCGCAGGTCACCGGCGGGCGCGGCGGCCGGCTGCACGTGCCCGGCCCGCTGGCTGGGCGCGTCCACCACGTGCACGACCTGGGCGTCGCCGAAGTCGCCGAAGGAGAGCCGGAAGTCCAGCGGGGTGCCGATCACCACGACCACGTCGGCGCCCTTGAGCGCGACCCGGCGGGCCTTGGCGAACGCGAGCGGGTGCTCCGGCGGCAGCGCGCCCCGGCCCATCCCGTTTGTGAACACCGGCACCCGCAGCGACTCGGCGGCGGCACGCAGCGCCTCGACGGCGTCGCCCGCGTACACGTCGGAGCCGGCGATGATCACCGGCCGGGACGCGCCGGCGATCAGGCGGGCCGCCTTCGCGACCTCGTCCGGGTCCGGCTCGATCGGCGCCGGCGGCGTGACCGCCGGCAGGTCGGCGTCACCGACCGAGAAGACCGCCTCCAGCGGGAAGTCCAGGAACACCGGGCCGCGGTGCGGGGTGAGCGCGGTGGTCAGCGCCGCCGACACCGCGCGCGGGATGTCGTCGGCGCTGAACACCGTCTCGGCGTGCTTGGTCACCGGCGCGACCAGCGGCAGGTGGTCCATCTCCTGGAGGCTGCCCGAGCCCCAGCGGAACTGCGGGGCCCGCCCGCCGAGCACCAGCACCGGCGAGGCGTTGAAGAACGCGCTGGTCAGGCCGGAGACGCCGTTGGTGACGCCGGGGCCGGCGGTGAGCACGGCCAGGCCGGGGCGGCGCTGGAGCTTGGCCACCGCCTCGGCGGCGAACACGGCGGACTGCTCGTGCCGCACGTCGTAGAGGGGGAAGCCCGCCTTGTGGGCGGCGTCGTAGAGCGGGAAGACGTGCCCGCCGGAGAGCGTGAACATCTCCCGTACGCCGTGCGCGCGCAGTGCCGCGAGCGCCAGATCGCCGCCGTGGCCCTCGACCCGTTCCGTCATGCCATTCCCCTTCATCGACCGACCGGGGTCACGTTACTGGCCGGTACAGCAGATGTGAACAGCTCTCGCGTCAGCGGCCGGTGAAGCCCGGCTTGCGCTTCTCCACGAACGCGGTCATGCCCTCGCGCCGGTCGTCGGTGGCGAACAGCGCCGCGAAGAGCTGACTCTCCCAGGCCAGGCCCGAGGTGAGGTCCATGTCCAGACCCGCGTCGACGGCCGCCTTCGCCGCCCGCAGCGCCTGCGCCGGCCCGGTCAGGAACGGCTTCACGTACGCCACCGCGGCGTCGTAGACCTCCGCGGCCGGCACCACCTGGTCGGCCAGGCCGATCCGCAGCGCCTCGGCGGCGTCGACCATCCGACCCGTCATGATCAGGTCCTTGGCGCGGGCCGGGCCGACCAGGCGGGCCAGCCGCTGCGTGCCACCCGCGCCCGGGATGATGCCGAGCTTGATCTCCGGCTGGCCGAGCTTGGCGTCCTCGGCCACGATCCGCCAGTCGCAGGCCAGCGCCAGCTCGCAGCCGCCGCCGAGCGCGTACCCGGTGATCGCGGCCACTACCGGCTTGGGGATACGGGAGATCGCGCCGAGCGCGCTGGACAGGTCGGCCGCGCGCTCCGCCATGTCCACGTAGGACATGTCGGCCATCTCCTTGATGTCCGCGCCGGCCGCGAAGACCTTCTCGCCGCCGTACACGATGACGGCGCGGACCTCGGCGTCGGCGGTGGCCGCCGCAGCGGCGGCGCGCAACTCCTCCTGCACCTGGGTGTTGAGCGCGTTCATCGGCGGCCGCTCCAGCCGGATGGTGCCGATGCCGTCCTTGGATTCCAGCTTGACGAACTCGCCCACGCTGCCCTCACTTCCTCGTCGAAGTCGCGTGCCAACCTTACGGCTCGCCTCGTTGGGGTAGACAGTGTGGTGTCGGCGACTCCCCAGGTAGCCGCCGGAGTCGCCGCCGCCCCGCCACCGGGAGTGAGCCATGATCACCTACTTCGACGACCGGTCCGTCCAGGTCACCTCCACCACGGTACGGGTGGACGGGCGCACCTACCCGCTCGCCGAACTCACCACCGTGTGGCACCGGCGGGGCGAACGCTCGTGGCGGGTGCTCGCCGGGCGCGGCGCGATCGGGGCCGCGATCGCCGGGCCGCTGGTCACCGCCGTGCTGGGCATCGGGCTGGCCGTGTGGCTGCAACGCTCGGCGGTGGTCACCATCGCCATCGTCGGGATCTCGGTGCTGATCGGCCTGGCCGTCGGGCCGGTGGCCGACTTCCTCTTCGAGTACCTGGACCGCTCCTACGCCCGGGGCAGCCGGGAGATGGAGATGTGGGCCGACTGGCGGGGTCGTCCGGTGCGGCTGCTGCACACCCGGGACGCGATGCGCTTCGGCCAGATCTACCGGGCGGTGCAGCGGGCCATGGAGAGCCTGCCGGCCGCGCCCGGTCGTCCCGCGGCCGACCCTGCCGCGACCGGTCCTGCCGCGACGGGTCAGAACGTGATCGGCTCGTCCGGCAGCAGGCCCAGCCCGCGCAACAGGCCGTAGGTGTCCTGCTCGCCCCAGAACTGGACGATCCGGCCGCCGGCCAGGCGGTACATCTTGCAGGCGCTCTGCACGGTGGTCGCCCCTGTCGCGTCCCGCCGGTACGTCTGCGCCAGCGACACCACCACCCGGTCCCCGGCCGCGAAGATCTCCTGGATCTCCTGGTCGAGCACGGTCAGGCCGGGCGAGGAGACGGCGGCCTCCGGATAGCGGCGACCGCGTACCGCCACGCCGGAACCGTAGATCTCCACGTCCTCGTCGACCACCTCGGCCAGCTCGGTCAGGTCCTTCGTCACGAAGGTTCGCAGGTAGCGCTTGACCACCTCGACGTTGCGCGCCTGCTCGTCGCCGCCGGTTCCGGCCCCGTTCCGGTCCGCCATACCGTCACCCTACCGACGCTCGACCGTCCGGTGTCGACACACGCGGTTAGGCTGATTCATGGCCCTCTATTACCGGGACGACGCGGTGCAGGTCACCTCGGACGCGATCCACGCGGGTGGTCGGGTCGTCGCGCTCGCCGACGTCACGTACGTCTGGCACGAGCGCGGCGCCACCACCCTCGCGGTCCGGGGACGGGTGCTGGGACGCGGGGTGCTGGTCCTGCTGCTGTCGCTGCCACCCCTCGTCGCCGTGGTCTGCGTGCTCTCCCTCGCCTGGTCGGCGCAGGACCGGGGCGAGTGGAAACTGGCCCTGATCATCCTGGCCGCGTTCGTGGTGATCGGCCTGGCGCTCACTCCGTTCCTGGAGGTGCCACTCGGCTGGCTGGACCGCTCCTACGAGCGTGGCAACCGGGTGCACGAACTGTGGGTGCAGCACCACGGCCGGGAGACGATGCTGGTCCGCACGCCCGACGCGCTGCGGTTCGGGCAGATCTACCGGGCCGTGCAACGTGCCGTGGAACAGCAGACCGACCGGCGCTGAGCCGACCGGCGCCGGTCAGGCCAGCGGCAGCGTGGTCGCGATCGGCCAGGCCAGCAGCACCGCCCCGAGCAGCGGCGCGAGCCACCACGGCGCGGCCCGGCGGCGCAACACCGCGGCCCAGGCCGCCTGCCAGGCCACCAGCGCGGCGAACAGCGGCACCACCAGCAGCACGAACCCGGGCGCCAGGCCGAGCACCGCCGCGGCGGCCAGCAACAGCACGGCGATGCCGCCGGTGGCCGCGTAGCGGAGGCCGTCGCCGCCCGCGAGCCGCTCGGCGCCGAGCAGGAACACCAGGCAGCAGAACGCCACCAGGGGCAGCAGCCACCACCGGGCCCCGACCGGCACGGTCGAGGTGAGCCCGAGATGAAGCGGCAGCGCGACGGCGAGCACCGCGTACCCGAGGAACGCGACAGCGACCACCGCGGACCGGACGCCGCTCGCGGTCGGCGGTGTCCCACCGGGGCGCGCGTAGCGTGCCGCGGCGGCCAGCAGCACTCCGGTGAGCAGCAGGAACACCGCGACGTATCCGCCCACGGCGAGCGGCAGGCGGGCGGTCGGCAGCAGCGCGGCGAACACCGCGCCCAGCCCGGCCGCCGGCACCGTCGCGGACAGCCACCAGCCGGTACGCGGACCGCCCGCGCCCGGCCGCGCCCGGCGCGGCAGCAGCGCCGCAAGCGGCACGAAACCCAGCGCGAGCCCGGCCAGCAGCAGCCCGGCGCCGCCCGGCCGGGTCAGCGGGGACGGCTCCGGCCCGCCGGTACGGCCCGGGAGCGCGTCGAGCACCGCGGCGTGGGTACGCGGCGCGAACAGCACCGACACGTGCTCGACGCCGGGCGCCACCACCCGCGTCCGGGAACCCGGTGGCGCGTCCCGGGTCGCCTCGTCGACGGCCTGGCGGAAGCCGGCGAACTCCAGCCCGCCCACCACCAGCGTCAGGTTCCCCGGCCAGCCGGCCGGCACGTCACCGCCGTCGGGCAGCGAGATAGCCACCGTCCGGTCGATCTCCGGATGCGCCACCGCGTACCGGACGACAGCGCCGGCGCCCATCGAGTGCCCGACCAGGACGATCCGGTCCCTGTCGACGCCGGGACGCCCGCGCAGCCACCCGACCGCCACGTCCAGGTCGTGCCGCAGCCGCGCCCGGGCGCGTTCCTCGTCCCGCCCGCCGCCGGGCCGCCGGGCCCCGC
>NZ_JAGPXV010000218.1:0-8644 GCF_018070405.1 Micromonospora sp. D75 | reverse complement strand
CGTTCAGCCGGGCCGTCAGCGCGGCGATGTGCGCCGGCGACGCGCCGCAGCACCCGCCGGCCACGGCGAGCCGGTACTCCACCGCCCAGCCGGCGACCAGGTCGCCGAACTCGGCGGGGTCGAGCAGCGGGCGCGGCCCGGGCGCGCCGTCGCGGCGGTCCTCCAGGTTCGGGTACGCGCCGATCGGGCCGTCGTCGGCGTCGCGCAGCGCCCGCAGGCACCGCTCGGTCGCCTCCGGGGCGGTGCAGTTGACAAGCACCACCTCGGCCCCGGCGGCGCGCACCGCGCGGGCGGCGTCCACCAGGGAGTCGCCGGACAGCAGCCGGCCCTGGTCGTCGCAGACGAAGGCGGCCCAGGCCCGGGCGCCCACCTCGCGTACCTGCTCCACCGCGATGCGTGCCTCGCGGGCGGTGTTCATGGTCTCCACCAGCACCAGCTCCACCCCGGCCCGGACCAGCTCCACGGCCAGCCAGCGATGCTCCTCACGCAGCTCGTCGTCGGCCGGCACCAGGTCCGGCCGGTAGCAGTCCTCCACCGGAGCCATCGACGCGGCGATCCGGGTGCCGGGCGCGCCGGCCGTGTTGCGGGCGGCGAGCGCGACGCCGACGGCCGCGTGCACCATCCAGCCGAGGCCGGCGTCCTCCAGTCCGGCGCGGCGCAGCGCCCGCAGGTTGCAGCGCAGCGTGTTCGCGGTGAGCACCTGCGCCCCGGCGGTCAGGAACCGCTCGTGGACGTCGCGCAGCACGCGCCGCCGGCTGTCCGCCAGCAACGCCGCGGTGCCCCACCACGGGGGCTGGTACGGCAGCCCGGCGCGCTGCAACTCGGTGGCGAGTCCTCCGTCGAGCACCACCGGGGCGCCGCCGGTCGTGAATGCGGACATGTCTCCTCCTTCGCGGGGCGGTAATGCCGGTCAGCGGGTCAGGCGCCGTCACGCAGCGCGGTGACCAGGTCCTCGACCAGGTCGGCCGGGTCCTCGATGCCGGGTGAGATCCGGATCAGCCGGTCGGTCAACCCGAGACGCCGGCGTACCTCGGGCGGCACCGGGCGGTGGGTCATCAGCGCCGGGCACTCGATCAGGGAGCGGACGCCGCCGAGGCTGACCGCGGCGGTGAACAGGCGTACCCGGTCGAGCAGCTTGGCCGGGTCGCCGCGGTACTCGAAGGCGGCGAGCGCGCCGGGCGCGGTCATCTGCCGGGCCGCCACCGCGTGCTGCGGATGCGTGGGCAGGCCCGGATAGCTGACCGTCGCGACGCTCGGCTCGGCCAGCAGCGCCGCCACCACCGCGCGGGTGTTCTCCACCTGCCGGGCGGTGCGCAGGGACAGCGTCTTCAGGCCGCGGTGGGTGAGGTAGCAGTCGAAGCCGCCGGGGGCGTTGCCGGCCACCGTGCGGTAGGCCAGGAACCGCCGGTGCAGCTCCTCGTCCTGGTAGACGAGCGCGCCGCCGAGCACGTCGAGATGACCGGCGACGGACTTGGTGGTGCTGTAGAGCGTGATGTCCGCGCCGTGCGCGAGCGGTCGTTGCAGTACCGGCCCGGCCAGCGTGTTGTCCACCACCACCAGGGCGCCGTGCCGGTGCGCGAGGTCGGACACCGCGGCGATGTCGGCGACCTTGAGCAGCGGGTTGGTGGGCGTCTCCAGCCACACCATGGCCAGCTCGGGACCGCACTCGGACAGCGCGCGGTCCCGCTCGGCCGGGTCGGCGAAATCCACCGGCCGGACCGTCACGCCGCGCTCGGCGGCGGCGGCGAGCAACTGGTGGGTGCCGCCGTACACGTCGTCGGAGGCGAGCACCAGCCGGCCCGGCGGCACCAGCGACAGCGCCGTCGTGGCGGCGGCCTGCCCGCTGGTGTAGACGGTCGCGTGCCGGGCGTCCTCCAGCGCGGCGAGGCACTCCTCCAGCGCCTCCCGGTTGGGCTGCTCGCCCCGGGCGTAGAAGTAGCGCGGCGGGTCCTGGGCGGTGCGGTCGTAGGTGGTGGCGAGGTGGATCGGCGGCACCACGTCGCCGGTGCCGGGCACTGGTCGCTGGCCGACGTGCACCAGCCGGGTGTCGAACCTCATGACGCTCCCTTCCGGGCGCTGCTCAGAGGAACCGGACGTCGGGGTGGTCGGTGGTCCAGGGACCCGGTCGTACGCCGGCGAGCAGCTCGCCGACGAGGTCGATCTCGGCGGTGGTGTTGTAGACGCCGAAGGAGAGCCGGACCGTGCCGAGCAGGCCCATCTCGTCGAGGAAGGTGCTGGCGCAGTGCACGCCGCAGCGCACCGCCACGCCGTGCCGGTCCAGGTGCGCCCCGACGTCGTACGGGTGGATGCCGTCGACCACGAACGAGACGATGCCGCTGGGGTCGGCGGCCGGGTCACCGACCACCCGCACCCGGTCGATCGCGGCGAGCACGTCGACGGCGTGCCGGACCAGCGCCCGGTCGTGCCGGCGGATCGCGTCCCAGCCGAGGTCGCGCAGGTAGTCCAGGGCGGCGGCCAGCCCGACCGCGCCGGCCACGGACGGCGTGCCGGCCTCCCACCGGGCCGGCCCGTCGAGGTAGCGGACCGGCTGGTCGGCCGCGACGCCCTTCACGGTGCCGCCGCCCACCTGGTACGGGGGCAGCCCGGCGAGCAGGTCCCGGCGGCCGTGCAGCACGCCGACGCCCATCGGCCCGTACGCCTTGTGCCCGGAGAAGCAGTAGAAGTCGGCATCGAGGTCGCGCACGTCGACCGGCCGGTGCGGTACGGCCTGGGCGCCGTCGACCACCACCAGCGCGCCGGCCCGGCGGGCGGCGGCGGTCATCTCCCGTACCGGGTTGACGGTGCCGAGCACGTTCGAGACGTGGGTGACCGCCACCAGCGCGGTGTCCGGGCCGAGCGCGGCGGCGAACCGGTCGGCCCCGACCCGCCCGTCCGGTCCGGCCGGCACCACTGTGAGCGTGGCGCCCGTACGGTCGCAGAGCCGGCGCCACGGCAGCAGGTTGCTGTTGTGCTCCATGCCGGTCACCACGACCCGCCGGCCCGGCCCGGCCACCCGTTGCCCGGCGGTGTCCGCGACCAGGTTGACCGCGGCGGTGGTGCCGGCGGTGAAGAGCACCTCCTCCGGCTGCGCCGCGCCGATCGCCCGCGCGACGCTCTCGCGGGCCTGCTCGTACCGCTCGGTGGACTCCAGGCCGAGCCGGTGGTAGCCGCGCCCGACGTTGCTGTTCGCCCCGGTGTAGTAGTCGGTGATCGCGTCCAGGACGACGCGGGGCTTCTGCGTGGTGGCGGCGTTGTCCAGGTAGGCGACGAGGTCGCCGGCCCGGCGGGCCAGCAGGGGGAAGTCGTCCCGTACCGCCCTGGGCAGCGCCTCCGGATCGTGTCGCACCGTGTCCGTCATGCCGGCTCCTGTCGCTTGACGGCCGGTCGTCGGTGCCGGCGTACGCGCCGCGCGGGGTCGCCCCCGCGACGCGCACGGACGCCGTCAGGCGCTCGGGCGACGGAGGGCGGACCGGTCGTCCCCGTGGGACCACAGTGCTCGGGAGGTGCCGCACGGGCGCGGCGTGCCGGACGACGACGGGCCCCGACGAACGCCGAGGCTAGTTCAGAATAATATAGTGATCCGGTCCCGTCACCCCCTGGCGCGGGTCAGTGACCGGAGGTCGTCTGAGCGGCGGGCGCGGCGCCGGCGTCCAGGCCGAGCAGCTCGCAGCAGCGCAGCACCGCGTCGATGTCGCCCTCCAGCTTGAGCTGCCCGCCGACCATCGCCATCAGCGGCGTGACCCGCCCGGCGCCGATGCGCACGAACGTGGCCGCGTCGGTGGTCGCCACCATCGCCGGGTCGTCGGACGGCCCCTTCGCCACGCGCGGCACCCCGCCGGCGACGTCGATGCGGAAGACCTCGTCGTCGACCTGGAACTGGTAGCTCTCGTCGATCGGGGAGATCTTGTCCCACTGGAACATCGCTTCCACGGCGAGGAAGCCCCAGTGCGGGCGGACCGTGTCCTCGGCGTTCAGGTCACCGACGAACTCCAGGCCCCAGTGCGCGAGCCCGAGCACCATCGGCCGCAGCGCCTGCCCGGTCGGGGTCAGCTCGTAGGAGAGCCGGCCGCCGGTGCCGTGCACGTCGACCTGCCGCAGCACGCCCGAGTCGACGAGGAACTTGAGCCGGTCGGCGAGCAGGTTCGTGCCGATGCCGGGCAGGTCCGCGAGCAGTTCGCTGTAGCGCCGGGGACCCATCAGCAGCTCCCTGATGATCAGCAGCGTCCAGCGTTCGCCCAGCACGTCGAGCGCGGACGCGAGCCCGCAGTACTGGTGGTAGGAGCGCTTGCCGGCGAGGCCAGTCTGTGCCATTCCGCTATCGTATATTTTAGTCGGCTGTTTGCGCAGGTGGGGACGCGCTGTCGAAGCGACCGGCCAGGCCCGGCGGACCGTTCGGCCAGCGGTCAGGCGGCGGCCCGGCGGCCGAAGAGCCCCCGCATCAGCACCGGCTTGGCCAGCTCCTGGAAGTCGAGGTCGGGGTCGAGCTCGCGTACCGTCCCCTCGATCACCAGCAGCGACAGCAGCGGGAAGATGAGTTCCGGCGCGGCGTGCACGCCGTAGCGGCGTTGCAGGTCGAACATCTCCGCGGCGAACGCGATCAGGCTGAACTCCCGGGCCGGCAGCCCGTGGCTGCGCTCCACCAGGTCGGCCATCCGGACCAGGAACGTCTCCACGTCGGCGTCCGGCCGCAGGCCGGTGCCGCTGCGCACCACGATCTCGGCGCAGTACCGGCCGCGCCCGATCGACATGTTCATGAAGAACTCCGCGAACAGCCGGCGCAGCTCCTCGGTGAGCTGCACGCTGAACCCGGCGTCGAGCACCACCACCTGGGCGCCCCGGGTGAAGTAGAGGTTGCCCGGGTGCATGTCGCAGTGGACGAATCCGTCCACGAAGAGCATGTGGTAGATCGCTGTCATCGCGGAGGCGGCGAACCGCTTTCGCACGGCCGCCGACATCGACCGCGCCACGTCCACGTCGAGGTCCGGCATGAACTCCATGACCAGGCAGCGCGGCCGGCAGGCGTCGTCGCGTACGCCGGGCACCCGGACCCGGGGCACCACGGCGAGGTTCTCCTTGAGCCGGCGCAGGTTCTCCGCCTCCCGGGCGAAGTCGAGCTGGCCGAACACCGCGCCGCACATGTTCTCGACCACCTCCCGCACCGGGACGCCGCGCAGCATCGGCAGCCGGGCCATCACCCGGGCGCCGTGCCGCATCAGCGCGAGGTCGAGGGCCATCGTCGACTCGATGCCGGGACGGCGCAGCTTGAGCGCCACCTCGGCGCCGTCGGGCATCCGGCCGCGGTAGACGCAGGCCACGCTGCCGCTGGCCACCGGCGTCGGGTCGATCTCCGCGAACTCCGCGGGCGTCTCGCTGCCGTACGCCTCGGCCAGCGCCCGGCTGGTCTGCTCGGGGGTCATCGGGTCGACCCGGTCCTGGAGCACCGACAGCTCGTCGCAGAGCGCGGCCGGCAGCACGTCGCGCCGGGTGCCGAGCACCTGCCCGGCCTTGACGAACGTCGGGCCGAGCCGCATCAGCAACGTGGTGAGACGGCGGTACAGCAGCCGGCGGGCCGCCGCCCGGTCACCTCGGACCGCCTTGACCAGCGCCGCCGGCAGCACCGGCAGCAGGTGGGCGGCGCCGACCGCGCCGATCCGGGTCGAGCGGGCCAGCAGAGCGCGCGTGGTCGCCATGGACGTCAACCCTTCGTGATGCCCGGCACCTCGATCGCCCGGAGCTGCAGGGTGGTGAAGTCGCAGTACCAGATGCGGCGGCCGTCCCAGGTGATGCCGGTCGGGTTGCCCGCGACCGAGTAGGCGGCCACCTCCCGGCGGGCCGCCACGTCGTACAGGTTGATGGTGGCCGCGTCGCGGTCGGAGTAGACGAGGTAGCTGTCGGAGACGGTCAGGCCGGCGATCGGCTGCCGGACCGGGAACGTGTCGATCAGCCCGAAACCGTCCGGGTCACGCAGGTCGACCTGGCGCAGGTCCTCGTAGCCCAGCCAGAGCCCGTGCCGGGTCGCCTCCAGCCCGCACAGCACGTTGCCGGGACGCGGGTTGCCGAACTCGCCGAGCAGCTCGCCGTCCTCGGGATCGACCAGCCGCAGCACGCGGTCGTCGCCCGCCACCTGCAGCAGCCGCCCGCCGATCGTGGTCAGGTCGGTGCGCACGCCGGGGCAGTCGAGCCGGCGGACCACCTTGCCGCTGATCGGGTCCAGGGAGGCGATCTGGCTGGAGACCGCCTCGGAGAACCAGAGGCACTCCGCGGACCAGGTCAGGCCGCAGAGCTTGAGAGCGCCACGGACGGGAATGTCGCGGACGGTACCCACCGCGAAGGGCATCAGGACCTCCTCTGCCGGGACAGGCCGCACTCCAGCCGCCAGCCGGTCACGGCGCGGACGTCGCGCCGGGCCGGCCGGCGCAGGGCGACGGCCAGCTCGTCGCCCTCGGCCACGTCGGTGTGCCGCAGCGGCCACACCCAGACCGCCCAGTTGCATCCGGGGTACGACGGGAAGTTCGACAGCGTCACGTCGTCGGTGAAGTCGGCGGTGAAGAAGCCGAGCACGGCGTGCAGCCTCCCCGGCGCGATGACCGGCAGCCGCTGCCGCAGCGTCTGCCGGGACGGCGACCGGCCGTCGAGCGCCTGGTCGAGCACCACTGTGGGCTCGGTCAGCAGCTTCGGCGGACGCTGGAAGAAGTGCAGCTGGGCCGCCGGGGCAACGAGCTCCTGCACCGGGTCGAGCCGGTAGCCGTAGAAGTCGCCGCCCCACAGCCCCCAGCCCTCGTCGGCGAACTCGGCCGCGGCCAGCCAGGTCCGCAGCCGCCGGGGCACCACCCGGCCGCCGGGGCGCAGGTGGCGACGGGCGATCACGTGCAGCACCTCGGCCATCTCCTCCTCCGGGCCGAGGTTTCCCATCATCTAGGAGACCAGCACGTCCGCCTTGCGGGGCAGCCGGACCGTTCGGGCGTCGCCGGTGACCCGGGTGAGCCGTCGCTTGAGGTCGGTGGCCTCGATGTTGCGGGCCGCCGCCGCGGCGGTGGCCGGGTCGGCCTCGACCGCGTACACGTGCTCGGCGCCGTGCCGCAGCGCCAGCAGGGAGAGCGCGAGCAGCCCCGCGCCCACGTCGACCACCACGTCGCCGGGGGTGACGGCCTCCTCCAGCGCCCTGTCGTACGCCCGCAGCCGGGGCGCGTCGCCGAGCATCATCTGGTGCATGAGCAGCAGCCGCTGGTCCACGCGGTACCCCCTGAGCGCGCGTCCCTCCCGACCGCCGTAGCAGCCGGGAGGGACAACGTGACGGTACGTTGCTATTGGTTTTACTAGTAGAACCTCTGGCCGGCAGGCCCGTCAAGCGGACCCGTCGGTCAGGCGTTCACCGCGGCGTGCTCGCCGACCAGCGCGTCCCGCATCACCAGGTTGACGCCGGTGAGGCGAGCCTTCGGCTGCTCGTCCACGGTGACCAGGGCGGTGTCCGAGCCGTCCAGCTTGAGCTCGGTGCCGGTGGCCTCCATGCCGCGCATCTTGCCGTTGACGTGCACGGAGTTGGCGGCGTAGAGCGTCTCGTGCGGCGTGACCAGCTCGAACTCGGCGTCGATGTGCAGGTCGCCGGGGAACTTGAGCCGGCTGAGGCTGTCCTCGTTGCCCTCGCCCAGCGTGCCGCCGGAGACCCGCGGCCAGCTCGCCCGCAGCATGACCCGGCCACCCAGCTCCGGGCTGTGTCCGACGACCGCGACGCGGGCCAGCTGGGCGAGCACGCCCGGGCCCTCGTCGTGCTTGTCCGGGCCGAAGAGCAGCACCTCGGCACCGGCCGCCTTGCGGTAGTCCCCGGCCAGGTCGACCCGCACCGTCTTGCCGTTGACCTCGACCTCGATCTGCCCCTCCAGCGAGGTCTGCATGATCATGGACGGGTCGACCAGCATGGACATGCACGGGCCGGCGCTGGGCGCGAAGAACAGGTTCGGCGTGATCCCGACCGGCTGGTTCTCGTCGTTGGCCGGGTACCACGCCTCCGGCAGCGTGGTGCCCTTGACGACGTTCGGCGCGGCCATCACGTCGAAGGGACCGTCACCGCGCGGCTTGCCCAGGTAGGGCCCGGTCAGCGGCTTCTTGAACGGCGGGACGCTGTCGACCACGCCGTAGATGTCGATGACGTTGCGGTGGGCGAGCCGCAGCGTGCTCGACTCCAGGATGCCGAAGCGGCGGATGTAGAACTCGGCCGGGAAGTTCTTGCCCGGCACGATCTGCCGCACGTGCCCGCTGTTGGGCAGGAACGGGTTGGACAGGACCTGGATGCGGTCGTCCAACTCGTAGCTGAACCCCTTGATGCCCACCTCGGGCGCGCTGATCAGCTCGGTGGCGAACTGCGCGTAGCCGTTCTCGTCGACCTTGTGCTCGAAGCCCGGCATGGGCCACTTGTTGAGCTGCACGAAGCCGGACAGGTTGATCGTCTCGCGGCGGCCCGAGTAGTAGTCCTCGCCGAAGACCACGGTTGCCGCGGCGAGGATGTGCGGGCGGATCGGCTTGGGTTCGAGGTTCAGGGACTCGTAGGTCTCTCTGGTGCTCAAGCCAGACACCTCCAATGTCTGTCGGCAGGGGTCAGCGGCGGTCTGAGGGCCGCTGGTGGACCGGACCCGACCGGTCCCGCCGA
>NZ_JAGPXV010000217.1:0-8649 GCF_018070405.1 Micromonospora sp. D75 | reverse complement strand
GCGTGAAGCCCAGCGGGTAGTAGCGCACCGGCGTGGCCAGCGGGCCGTCCGGCCCGACTGTGGCGAGCACGCACATGTTCTGCGACGACAGCAGGTTGAGGATGCGTTCGGCGAGGCGGTCCCGGTCCAGCTTCCTCGTCGGCGCCGGCCCGGTCAGCCAGGGGTTCGTCAGCGGCACGGGGCGTCCTCGATCATGACGGCACCCTACCGGCCGGGTTCAGGCGCGGGCCGGCGCGGTGCTGGCCCGCAGCACCACCTCTGCGGGCAGGCGGGTGATCCGCCGGCGGCGGCCCGGGTTCTCGGTGAGCGCCAGCTCCATCGCCTTCTCGCCGAGCTGGCGCAGCGGCAGCGCCACTGTGGTCAGCGGTGGGGTGAGGTCGCGGACGATCGGGATGTCGTCGAAGCCGGCCACCGAGATGTCGCCGGGCACGGACAGCCCGTGGTCGCGCAGCGCCGCGTACGCGCCGACGGCCATCACGTCGGTGAGCGCGAACACGCAGGTGGCGTCGAGGCCACGGCCGAGCAGCTCGGTCATCGCCTGGTAGCCGCCGTCACGGGTGAACTCCGCCTCGGCCACCGCCGCCGGGGACAGCGTCACGCCGGCGGCGGCCAGCTCGTCGCGGAACCCGCCGAACCGGTCGGCGACGGTGGTGAGCTCGGACGGGCCGGAGAGCACGGCGAAGCGGCGGTGCCCGAGGCCGAGCAGCGCGCGGGCCAGCGCGGCGGCCCCGGCCCGGTTCTCCGGCAGGACGCTGTCGACCTTCAGGTTGCGGTGCCGGCTGACCACGGCGACCCGGCCGCCGCCGTCGAGGTAGGGCGTCAGCTCGGCGGCCAGCGCGCGATCCCAGCGCGGGTCCTCGAAGCCGGAGCCGATGAGCAGGATGGCCGGGGCGCGTTCGGCGCGCAGCATCGACACGTACGCGATCTCGCGTTCCGGGTCGCGGAACGTGCTGGCGAGCATGACCAGCAGGTCGTTGTCGGCGGCGACCCGCATGACGCCACCGGCGACGGCGGCGAAGTAGGGGTCGGTGACGTCGTGGCAGATCACGCCGACGCTGCGGTGCGACGCGCCGGCCAGCGCGCGGGCGTGGGCGTTCGGGGTGTACGCGAGCCGCGCGGCGGCGGCCAGGACGCGGTCGTGCAGGTGCGGGGTGACCCGCCGCCCGTTGAGCGCCCGGGAGGCGGTGGCCAGTGAGACGTCGGCCGCTCTGGCCACGTCTTCCAGCGTCACGTGCGGCATCGATGAGTCTCCCTGCGGAACATCTTGACCCGGTGTTCCGGCGTGGCTACGGTAACACCCTGAAAGCGCTTACTGAAAGCGCATTCACCGCTGGGAGGGGCACAGTGGAGCGCACACCCGTCGGGATCATCCTCAACGGCGTCACCGGGCGGATGGGCTACCGGCAGCACCTCGTCCGGTCCCTGCTGGCAATCCGCGACCAGGGCGGCGTGCCCGCGCGCGACGGCAGCCGGATCTGGCCCGAGCTGACGCTCGTGGGCCGCGACGCGGGCCGCCTGGCCGAGATCGCCGAGCGGCACGGGCTGTCGGCGTACACGACCGACCTGGACGCGGCGCTCGCCGACGACGCCCACCAGATCTACTTCGACGCCCAGGTGACCGCCGCGCGGGAGAAGGCGATCCGGGCGGCGATCGAGGCCGGCAAGCACGTCTACACCGAGAAGCCGCTCGCCGAGGACTTCCTCGCCTCGCTGGAGCTGGCCCGGCTCGCCGCCGCCAGGGGCGTCCGCAACGGCGTCGTACAGGACAAGCTGTTCCTGCCCGGCCTGCGCAAGCTCAAGCGGCTGGTCGACGGCGGTTTCTTCGGCCGGATCCTGTCCGTGCGCGGCGAGTTCGGCTACTGGGTGTTCGAAGGCGACTGGCAGGCCGCGCAACGTCCGAGCTGGAACTACCGCGCCGAGGACGGCGGCGGCATCACGCTGGACATGTTCCCGCACTGGCACTACGTGCTGGAGCAGATCATCGCCCCGGTCACCGCCGTCACGGCCGTCACCGCCACGCACATCCCCGAGCGCGTCGACGAGAACGGCGGCCACTACCGCGCCACCGCCGACGACGCCGCGTACGGCATCTTCGAACTCGCAGGCGGCATCGTCGCGCAGATCAACTCCTCCTGGGCGGTGCGCGTGCACCGGGACGAGCTGGTCGAGTTCCAGGTCGACGGCACGCACGGCAGCGCTGTCGCCGGGCTGCGCGACTGCCGCATCCAGCACCGGGGCACCACCCCGATGCCGGTGTGGAACCCGGACCTGCCGGTCACCGAGCCATTCCGCGCGCAGTGGCAGACAGTGCCGGACAACGGCGAGCACGACAACGCGTTCAAGGTGCAGTGGGAGGCGTTCCTGCGGCACGTCGTCGACGACGAGCCGTTCCCGTGGGACTTCCTGGCTGGCGCGCGCGGCGTGCAACTGGCCGAGGCCGGACTGCGCTCGGCCCGGGAGGGGCGGCGGGTGACGATCGAGGAGATCCCCCGGTGAGCACGCAGATCACGCTGCCGGCGCCGGACGGCGGCACCGAGCGGCTCACGCTGCGGGAACCGGCCGCCTGGCAGCGGCCGTCCGCGCCGCCGGCCAGCCGGATCGCGTACGCGGCGGCGCACGTCGTCGCCGACCCGTACGCCGACAACTCCCCCGGCCGCCCGGCGGGCCTGGACTGGGACGCGACGCTCGCGGTGCGGCGCGACCTGTGGTCCTGGGGGCTCGGTGTGGCCGAGGCGATGGACACCGCGCAGCGCGGGATGGGGCTGGACTGGACGGCCACCCGCGAGCTGATCCGGCGCAGCGCCGCCGAGGCCGCCTCCTGCGGCGGGCGCATCGTCGCCGGGGTGGGCACCGACCAGCTCACCGGCGTCCCGCGCACGCTCGACGAGGTCGTCGCCGCGTACGCCGAGCAGCTCGCGGTCGTGCAGGGGTACGGCGCCACGCCGGTGCTGATGGCCAGCCGGCACCTCGCCGCGCTCGCCACCGGCCCGGAGGACTACCTGCGCGTCTACGAGCGGGTGCTGCGGGAGGCCGGCGCGCCGGTTGTGCTGCACTGGCTCGGCGACATGTTCGACCCGGCGCTGTCCGGCTACTGGGGCTCGACCGACCTGGACGAGGCCACCGCCACGTTCGCCGCGCTGGTGCACGCCCACGCCGACCTGGTCGACGGCGTGAAGGTGTCGCTGCTCGACGCCGGGCGGGAGGTGCGGCTGCGAGAACTGCTGCCGCCGACGGTGAAGGTCTACACCGGCGACGACTACCACTACCCGGAGCTGATCGAGGGCGACGGGAAACGGTTCAGCCACGCGCTGCTCGGCGCGTTCGCGGCGATCGCCCCGGCCGCGTCGGCCGCGCTGGCCCGGCTCGACGCGGACGACAGGGCCGGGTTCCGGGCGATCCTCGACCCGACGGTGCCGCTGGCCCGGCACCTGTTCGCCCCGCCGACGCCGTACTACAAGACCGGCATCGCGTTCCTGTCCTGGCTCAACGGCCGACAGCCCGGCTTCACCATGGTCGGCGGCCTGCACGGCGGGCGCGGCGTCCCGCACCTGGTCGAGGCGTTCCGGCTGGCCGACGCCGCCGGGCTGCTGCTCGACCCCGAGCTGGCGGCCCGGCGGATGCGCGCGTACCTGGACGTGGCGGGCGTGCCCGGATGAGCGCCGATCCCCGGCTGGCCCGGCTGTCGCTCAACCAGCGCACCACGCAACGCTGGTCGGTGGCGCAGGCGGTCGACGGCTGTGTGCGCGCCGGCATCCCGGCGATCGGGCTGTGGCGCGAGCCGGTGGCCGAGATCGGCGTACCGGCCGCGGCGCGGCTCGTCACCGACGCCGGGCTGCGGGTGTCGTCGCTGTGCCGGGGCGGGTTCCTCACCGCCGCCGACGACGCCGGACGGGCCGCGGCCCTGGCGGACAACCGGCGCGCGATCGACGAGGCCGCCGCGCTGCGCGCCGCCTGCCTGGTGCTCGTCGTCGGCGGGCTGCCGCCCGGCTCCCGTGACCTGGCGGGCGCCCGGC
Source organism: Micromonospora sp. D75 (assembly GCF_018070405.1). NCBI lineage: Bacteria > Bacillati > Actinomycetota > Actinomycetes > Micromonosporales > Micromonosporaceae > Micromonospora > Micromonospora sp. D75. The sequence goes on along the minus strand of NZ_JAGPXV010000217.1, from coordinate 4,636 downwards.
AGCGGGTCGCCGACGCGCTGGCCGAGCTGGCCCCGTACGCGGCTGCGCGCGGGGTACGCCTCGCGCTGGAGCCGCTGCACCCGATGTACTGCGCCGACCGGGCCGTGCTGTCCACGCTCGGGCAGGCCCTCGATGTGGCCGAGGCGTTCCCGGCCGAGCAGGTCGGCGTCGTGGTGGACACGTTCCACGTCTGGTGGGATCCGGACGTGTGGCGGCAGATCGCCCGCGCCGGGACGCGGATCGCGAGTTTCCAGATCTGCGACTTCCTCACCCCGCTCCCGGCCGACGTGCTGCTGGGGCGCGGCATGATGGGCGACGGGCACATCGACTTCCCGCCGCTGCGCCGCGCGGTGGAGGCCGCCGGATACTCAGGCGACGTCGAGGTGGAGATCTTCAACGCCGAGGTGTGGGCCACCGACCCGGACCAGGTGCTCGCCACCATGACCGCCCGGTACACCGATCTGGTGCTCACCGACTGACTCAGTGTCACGAGTCCGGCCTGTCGGATAAATCAGGTGGCCCGTCCCCCGGATCCGGGGGCAGGATCGGGATCATGGCATCCCCGCACCTCACCACTCCGATCACCTCCGACCTGCTGCGCGGCGCGCTCGACCTGGAACAGACCGCCGACGGGGTGCTGCCGCACCGGCTGCCCGCGTGGGCCCGGGCGCAGAACATCGACCCGCAGCTGACGACGGCGGAGGCGATGCCCTCGGGCGTACGGCTGGTGTTCCGCACCCGCGCCACCACCGTCGAGCTGGACGTGCTGCCGATGAAGATGGTCTACCGGGGCACCGGGCCGCGTCCCGACGGCCGCTACGACCTGGTCGTGGACGGCCGCCTCGCCGGTCAGGCCACCGCCGGTGGCGGCAAGGTGCTCACCATCGACCTGGCCACCGGCACGTCCGGCATCGAGCCGGGCCCGGTCGGCACGGTGCGCTTCACCGACCTGCCCGCCACCGACAAGGAGGTGGTGATCTGGCTGCCGCAGCGGGAGATCACCGAGCTGGTGGCGCTGCGCACGGATGCGCCGGTCGAGCCGGTCGACACGGGTGACCGCCGGGTGTGGCTGCACCACGGCAGCTCGATCAGCCACGGCTCGGACGCGGAGAGCCCCACCGGCACCTGGCCGGCGGTGGCCGCCACGCTGGCCGGCGTGGAGCTGGTCAACCTGGGGTTCAGCGGCAGCGCGCTGCTCGATCCGTTCACCGCCCGCGCGATGCGCGACACCCCGGCCGACCTGATCAGCGTCAAGATCGGCATCAACGTGGTGAACGCCGACCTGATGCGGCTGCGCGCGTTCGGCCCGGCCGTGCACGGCTTCCTGGACACCATCCGGGAGGGGCACCCGGACACGCCGCTGCTCGTCGTGTCGTCGATCCTGTGCCCGATCCAGGAGGACACGCCCGGCCCGGGCGCTGTCGAGTTCGTCGACGGGAAGGTGCGGTTCCGGGCCACCGGCGACCCGGCCGAGGTGGCATCCGGCCGGCTCACGCTGCGCGTCATCCGCGCCGAGCTGGCCCGGATCGTGGCGTCCCGGGCCGACGCGGACCCGAACCTGCACTACCTCGACGGGCTGGAGCTGTACGGCGAGGCCGACTACGCCGAGCTGCCGCTGCCCGACGAGCTGCACCCCGACCCGGCCGCCGACCGCCGCATCGGCGAGCGGTTCGCCGCGCTGGCGTTCGGACCGAAGGGACCGTTCGCCGCCGCGCAGTGACGGACACCCGCCCACGGCGCGGTGTGACCCAGGTCACGCCGCGCCGTGATCCGTCGGAGGGGCCGTGAACGACCATCTAGGCGTGGGAGGAAGCAAACAGGACGAGGAGCGGCTGCTGCGGCGGGTCGCACGCGGCGACCTCGACGCGTTCGACGAGCTGTACCGGCGTACGTCGCCGTGGCTCGCGATCCGGCTGCGGCGGCGCTGCGCGGACGACGGCATCGTCGCCGAGGTCCTCCAGGACACGTACCTGACGGTGTGGCGGGCCGCCGGCTCGTTCTCCGGCATCCGGCGCTCCGGTGGATCGGACGCGCCGGGCGGTTCGGCCGCCGGCTGGATCTGGACCATCGCGGCCCGGCGCCTGGTCGACGCGCTGCGCCGCCGCGCCCGCATGCAGGAGGTGCCCACCGACGTGCTTCCGGTACGCAGCGCGCCGGCCGCCGAGGACGAGGCGCTCGCCGGGTCGTTCGGCTCGGAGGTAGGAGCCGCGCTGGACGCGCTGGCCCCGGAACTGCGGGCGGTGCTCGCCGCGATGGTCCTGGACGGACTGACCGTCCGGGAGACATCGGTCCTGCTGGGGGTGCCGGAGGGCACAGTGAAGAGCCGGGCGCGGCGTGCCCGCAACGCGCTACGGGAGGCACTGGCATGACCGCTCACGTTCCCCCGCCGGCACTGGTCGCATACGCGGCGGGCAGCCCCGACGACGCCGCCGCCTGGACGATCGAGGTGCACCTGGAGGGCTGCGCCGAGTGCCGCGACCGGCTCGGCGAGCTGGCCGCGCCGCCGCTGCGGGCGCTGCTCGGCGACGCCCGGGAGGCGATCCTGGCACAGGCCCGCACCGGGCCGCGACCGGTGCCCCGGCGACCGCTGCGACGGTGGTGGCTGCGCTGGACCGACTGGTCGTTGCTGGCCTGGGCGGCGATGACGTGCACGGCGATCCTCGCCGCGGTGCTGCTGGACCGCAACTACCCCGAGCAGCCCTCGACGGTGCTGCTGCTCGCGCCGGTCGCGCCGCTGGCCGGGCTCGCGGTGGCCTGGTCCCGACGCGCCAACCCGAACTGGGAGGTGGTCGCCGGCACCGCCCGCGCCGGGCTGGAACTGCTGCTGCGCCGTACCCTCGCGGTTCTGCTCCTGGTCGCGCCCGTGCTCGCGGTGGCCGGGCTGGCGGTCGGCCGCAACCCCGCGCTGTGGCTGCTGCCCTGCCTGACGTTCACCGCGGCGGCGCTGCTGCTCGGCAGCCGCGTCGGCGTGCCGCTGGCCGCCGCCGTCCTCGGCGGCGGCTGGCTCACCGCGGTCGCGGCCGCGTCGTTCACCGGCGACGCCGACGCGGCCCGCGCCGCCGCCGTCACCGAAGCCCTGCTCCGGCCCGCCACCATGCCCGCCTGGGCGGCGGCCGCCGCCGTGCTCACCGCGCTGACCGTGCTGCGCGCCGACCACCTGCGGCGGCCCGCCGGCTGACGCCGGCCCTCCGGAACCACGCCACGGCGCCCCGCCGGCGCCGCGGACGACCCTGCCCCGAGAAGGAGACGACATTGGTACGCGCAGTGAGCGCCGACGAGGTGGCGCCGACCCGGCACGCCTGGCGGATCGAGGCGGTGGGACTGTCGGTGAAGGCCGGACGGCACCTGGCCGTCGACAACCTCGGCCTGACGCTGGGCAGCGGCGTGCACGGGCTGCTCGGCCCCAACGGCGCCGGCAAGAGCACGCTGATGCGCGCGCTCGCCACAGTGGTCAAGCCGCACGCCGGAGTGCTGCGGCTGCTCGGCGCGGACGCCACCGCGTCCCGCGAGCTGCGGCCGGTGCGCCGCCGGCTCGGCTATCTGCCGCAGCAGTTCGGCTACTACCCCCGGTTCACCGTCCGGGAGTACGTCGAGTACGTGGCCTGGCTGCGGGAGATGCCGGCCTCGGCGGTGCCGGGCGCGACCCAGCGGGCCATCGACCGGGTACGCCTCACCGACCGGGCCGACGCCAAGCTCAAGTCGCTGTCCGGCGGCATGCTGCGCCGGGCCGGCATCGCCCAGGCGATCGTGAACGAACCGGACCTGCTGCTGCTCGACGAACCGACAGTCGGCCTGGACCCGGAACAGCGGGTCGAGTTCCGTGAGCTGATCCGCGAACTCGGCGCGGACGCCTGCGTGCTGGTCTCCACCCACCTGGTGGAGGACGTGGTCGCGGCCTGCTCCGACGTCATCCTGATGGACCAGGGCACCCGCGTGTTCCAGGGCCTGCCCGCCGACCTGATCCGCCACGGCGAGACCGGCGGCGTCGGCGACAGCGCCGCCGAGCGCGGCTACTCGTACCTCCTCAAGCAGCACCGGAGCGCCTGATGATCCGACAGGTACGCGTCGAACTGCGCCGCTCCAACGCGCCGACCATGGCGGTCCTGCTCCTGATCATCGGGATCCTCGGCGCCGCCAGCATGTACAGCTTCTGGCAGGGACAGTGGCTGCGGTTGGGCTACGTCCACTCCTCCGGCATGTTCCTCCTGATGCCCCTGTCGCTGGCCGGTGGCGCGGTACTGGGCCGCCGGGACCGGCGTACCCGCGCCGACGAGCTGATGAACAGCACCGGCCGGCCCCGCTGGCAGCGCGCGCTGCCCGCGATGACCGCGCTCGGCGTCGCCGTCGCGGCCGCGCACCTGCTCGTGCTCGCCGGCGCCGGCGCGGACCTGGACGCTGGCCAGGTCGACGTCCGGGTGGCGGCGCAGCACCGCCTCGACCTCGCCCAGCTCGATCCGCTGCCCGCGGATCTTCACCTGCCGGTCGGCCCGGCCGAGGAACTCCAGGCTCCCGCCCGGCAGCCACCGGGCCAGGTCACCGGTGCGGTAGAGCCGCTCCCCGGGCTTGCCGGAGAACGGGTCCGGGAGGAACCGTTCCGCCGTGCGAGCGGCGTCGAAGAGGTATCCGCGGCCGAGCC